>VBEE01000050.1:81098-89815 GCA_005881715.1 Chloroflexota bacterium
AATCGTCGACGTCGGCCGCAAGTACTTCGCGATGACGGAGCCGAACCTACGGGTGACCGTGGCCGACGGCCGCTACTGGATGGCCACCCAGGCCGGCAAATATGATCTGATCCTGGTCGACGCCTACCGCCAGCCCTACATCCCCTTCTACTTGACGACCAAAGAATTTTTCCAAAATGCTCGCGAACACCTTGCCCCTGACGGCGTGCTGGCCGTGAACGTCGGGCGCACGCAGACCGACTACCGGCTGGTCGACGCCCTTTCCGGCACACTGAGCGCGGTCTTTTCGAAGACGTTCATCATCGACACTGCCGGGCGCTTCAACAACAGTGTGGTGTTCGCCACGGACGCGCCCGCCTCACTGGAATTGTTCCGTGCCCGTGCGGAGGCCGAGGCGAATCCCAAGCTGCAGCCGATCATCCGCGATGCCCTCGCGCTGGGGAACCTCCGGCGGGGGCGTCCAAACGGGATTGTCTTTACCGATGACCTGGCACCCGTAGAACGCCTGATCGACGACATCATCGTCAGTTACGTCCGGGCCACGAGGTAAGATCGATTCCATGGCCGTCACGCAGCTGACTGAAGAGATTGTGCTCGCGGCGCTCGGCACGGTGAAAGACCCGGAGCTCCACCGCGGGATGATCGAGCTCAAGATGATCCAGGACGTCGCGCTCGTCGATCCCCGGACCGTGGCGATGCGCGTGGTGCTGACCACGCCGGCCTGCCCCCTGAAGAACAAGATCCACGACGATATCGACGCCGCCCTCGCGACGCTGCCCGGGGCGCCCAAGGCCGAGATCAAGTGGGACGCTCAGGTCTCCCGCACCGGTTCGATCCCGCAGATGCAGCAAATCGAGGGTGTCAAGAACATCGTGTCGGTTGGCGCCGGCAAAGGTGGCGTCGGAAAGTCCACCTCCGCCGTGAATCTGGCCCTCGCGCTGGCTCAGCTGGGTGCCAGGACGGGCGTCCTCGACGCCGACGTCTACGGGCCGAACGTGCCGATCCTGCTCGGCGCCGAGCGCGAAAAGCCGTACGCGCAAAACGACAAGATCATTCCCATCCAGCGCTACGGCATCAAGCTGATATCCATCGCGTTCTTCATCGAGGCTGACAAGCCGGCCATCTGGCGCGGGCCCATGCTCTCCGGCGCCGTCAGACAATTCCTGTTCGACGTCAACTGGGGTGAGCTGGATTATCTGGTCGTCGATCTGCCACCCGGAACTGGCGACGTGCAGCTGACCATGTCGCAGAGCATCCCGATGACGGGCGCCGTTGTGGTCTCGACGCCGCAGGACGTGTCCACGGCCGACGTTGGCCGGGCCATCCAGATGTTCAACACGCTCAAGGTGCCAAACCTGGGGCTGATCGAGAACATGAGCTACTTTACGTGTCCTCACTGCGGCGAACGAGAAGATATTTTTGGCCACGGCGGCGCCAAAATGCTGGCCGAACGGATGAAGATCCCCTTCCTGGGCGAGATCCCCCTGGACCGGAAGATTCGTGAAGGCGGGGGCCCCGGTGTCCCGCTGATGGTGACCGAACCGGACTCGCCGTTGGCTTCGGTCTATCGCCAGGTCGCCTCGCAGCTCGCGGCCCAGGTCAGCATCCGGAACTTCAAGCAAGCGAGCGTCATCCCCTTACGGACAATCTAGATATAGTTCGTACTCGTTGAGTTCACGACGGCGTCTGGTCGCGGTCTGTGGTGAGTCAGACCCGCGGACGTCACTCGCCGGCCTGGCCTTCGAGCTGGGCCGCGGCATTGCGGAACGAGACGCCGTGCTGATCTGCGGCGGGCTTACCGGTGTGATGGAGCACGCCGCCCGCGGCGCCCGATCTGGAGGCGGCTTGACCATTGGCCTGCTGCCCGGCGACGACCCGAACGACGCGAACGAATACATCGACATCGCGATCGCCACCAACCTCGGCCATGGGCGCAATGCGGTGCTGGCCAAAACGGCCGACGGCGTGGTCGCGCTTGGGGGTGGGCTGGGAACGCTGTCCGAGATCGCGCTGGCACTTAGAAATGGCCGGCCCACGATTGGCATCCGGACCTGGCGATTCGATCGCGACGCGCGCACCGAGCCGGAGCTTCCCCTTGCGGCCAGCCCGAACGAAGCGCTGGACTGGCTCTTCGCCAGGATGGCGCGCGCCCCGTGAGCGCATCCCATCAGCTCGACCAGCGTGCCCGAACGGCGTTCCGCGAGGCGTTCGGCTATCCGGCGGGGGCCGTGGCGGTCGCACCGGGCCGCATCAACATCGTCGGCGAGCACACCGACTACAACCAGGGTCTCGTCTTGCCAGCGGCCATCGATCGGCACATCGCGGTCGGGCTCCGGCTCCGGCGTGATGCGCAGGTCGCCTTGCGCAGTGATCGCTACGGTGCCTCCGTCACGCTCCAACGATTGCCCTCTCGGCGACAGGGGAACTGGGCCGACTACGTGCTGGGGGTCGCGCGCGAGATCAACAGTCGTTTTGGCGTCGGTCCGGGCTTCGAGGCGGTCGTCGCGTCGGATGTGCCCGTTGGCGCCGGGCTGAGCTCATCCGGCGCGCTCGAGGTCGCCCTGGCGGTGGCATTGCTGGCGGCACGCGGGATTGAGATGGCGCCGCTTGCGATCGCGCAGCTCTGCCAGACGGCGGAGAACGACTTCGTTGGTGCGCGGACCGGCATGATGGACCAGTTCACGGCACTGAAGGCGCGCGGTGGCAACGCCATCCTGCTCGATTGCCGCAGCCTGGAGGACGAGTACATCCCGCTGCCCGATGGACGGCTCGCCTGGCTGCTGGCGGACACCCGGGTTCGTCACGAGCTGGCCTCCTCGGCCTATAACCGGCGTCGAACCGAGTGCGAGGCCGCCGCCCGTGTCCTCGGACTCAGCAGCCTGCGCGAGGCAACGGCGGCTGACCTGGAGCGGATCGCCGACCCCGTGGAACGGCGGCGCGCCCGCCACGTGATTACCGAGAATGCCAGGGTGGTTCTGGCGGCGGACGCCCTGCGGCGCCGGGCGCCCCGCGGCCTGGGCCCACTTCTCTACGCGTCGCATGAGAGTCTTCGACTCGATTTCGCGGTAAGCTGCCGGGAGCTTGACTGCCTCGTGGAGCTCGCCGCCGGGATGCCGCAGGTGATCGGCGCACGGATGATGGGCGGCGGCTTTGGGGGATGCGTCCTGGTCCTTCTCGAGTCGGCCGGTACTGACGACGTTGAGCAGCATCTCAGTCAGGGGTACGCTGACGAATTTCATCGATCCCCGGAGTTTTACCGGATCCGATCTGTCGACGGCGTCATGCCAGAACGGGCATCGTGAAGGACGTTCCATGCCTCTGAACGACTGCCTCTCGCTGTTTCCATCTCAGGCCCTGAATCGACAGGAGCTCAACGCCGGCTGGCGCATGGCGATCGCGACGCTCGGCGAGGGCGAGGATCGCGGGTTTCCGAGACTTGACTGCGACGACGATGCCTGGGCGCCGGTGGAGGTGCCGCGCCTGCACGGCGCCACCAGCGGCAACGAAGCGATCTGGTATCGAACGCGTTTTCCGCGACCCCGTCATCGGCAACGAACGTTACTCAGATTCGACGGCGCCTTCCTGGTGGCCAACGTCTGGCTCAACGGCCGGCTGCTCGGCAGCCACTACGGATATTTCGCGCCGTTCAGCTTCGATATCTCATCGTTCTTGCTGGAGGAGAACGTGCTCGCGGTCTGCGTCGAGGCCCCGGTCGAGCTGGATCTTTCGGCGAAGCGCCACCTGATGGGTCTCTTCAACGATTCGGAGACCAAGCCGTACCCCAGCCGGGAGCTCGGGAGGCTTGGGGAGCAGTACGTGTGGCACGTGCCGATGGGACTCTGGCGTCCCGTGTCACTGGAGCAGGTCGGCCATGTCGTCGCGGAGTGGCTGCACTGCGAGTCCCGGGTGGAGCAGGGCAACCTGGCGCGGCTGGCCTTACGCCTCCGGTTGCGCAACCTGGATGGGCGGATCATGACCGGAGAACTGGCGATTCGCGTCGCGCCCGAGAACTTCGAGGGCGGCACGCCGCTTGAGATGCGGCGCGCCTTCCGGTTGAACGGCCACGACGTCCAGGATGTCCTCGTCGAAGTGGGACTTACCGACCCGCAACTCTGGTGCCCTTGGACGCAGGGCGAGCCGGCCCTCTACCGGGCCGAGCTGGAGGTCACCGCCGACGAGCGCCGGAGCGCCAGCCTGCGCGAGACGTTCGGGATCCGCGACGTCAGCTTGCAAACGCGGGCCGAAGGCTGGACCTTCGCCGTCAACGGCCGGCCGATGTTCATGCGGGGCGCGAATTATTGCTCGCAGTTCTTCCTCGATGCCGCCGCAGACGACCTGATCAAGTCAGATCTCGATCTGGCGAAGCAGGCGAACATGGATCTGCTGCGGCTCAACGCCCACGTCGAGCCGCCAGCGCTGTACGACAACGCCGATCGATCAGGCATGTTGCTATGGCAGGACCTGCCCTTGATCGGGTCGTATGTCCATCGGGCGGAGGCTCGCTCACTGGCGTTCTTTCGGGAGGCCGTCCTGACCCAGGCCGAGGAACTGATGCACCTGGGGTACAACCACCCATCTATCGTCACGTATGCGATCCACGCCGACCCACCCTGGAGCCACTCGCTCAGATGGCTGGGCGAGCGTCATACGGAGCAACTCAATCGCGACGTCGACGAGGAAGCCGCCGCCCTGCTGCGTTCGCTGGATCCATCGCGCCCGGTGCTGCCGGGGTCCGGTGACCAGGACCTGCACTGTCAGCTCGGCTGGTCGCATGGACACTGGCGCGACCTGGCCGACCTCAGCCCGGCGTTCGTCAGCGAGGTGGGGGCGCAGGCCCTACCCAACGGCAATTCGCCGGTCTGGCGACACTTGAACCGGGGTTGGCCGGTTGCCGACGACGACGAAAGCTGGCGCTATGCCGGCTACCAGCCTGATGAGTGGTCGGCAAGTGGCATCGGCCGTCCGTCCGCGCATCCCAGCCGGGACGCCTGCATCCGGGCGAGCCAGGAATACCAGGCGCATCTTCTGCACTTTGCCGTCGACCGGTTTCGGCGGCAAAAGTTCGCGCACTGCGGCGGGGTGCTGGTGTCGCAGCTCGTCGATGGTTTCCCGGCGATCAGTGCCGCGCTCCTGGACCATGCGCGCCGGCCGAAACGTGCCTATCGGCGTGTGGCCGACGCCTTTGCGCCGCTATATCTGACGGTGGACCTGCCCGAGAACCAGGCGGCCGTCGATGGTTTGCTGCTCCGCCTCGCCCGCGGCGAGCTCCAGCACTTACGGATCGTCTGTATCAACGACGATCCGACGCTCGAGGGGCGGGCCCGCCTTCGCTGGCGCATCGAGCGCGAACGCGCACACGAGACGTCCGTCTGGCGGGAGCTTCGTGGCTGGTTCGCCCGGCGACGATTCTCCGGGAACGACTGGATTACGATCCCCGACCAGCGCGATCCGGCCATGGTCGTTGCCGAGCCGCTGGTGCGGCTACACGCCGACGGCCTGTATCGCGTCACAGCCGAGCTTGACGTTGCCGGCAAGCCGATTGCCCACATGGAGCATCGCTTTCTCGTTGGCGATCCGCCTCGACCGTCCGAGCGGGTCAGCGCAACTCGGCTGGGCCGGCTGGCTCCACGCGATCAAGAGGCGCTGGCGGAAGCTCGGCGCTAACCGGGAGCCGGTTGGTTTGACAAATCTGCGCATAAAGTCGCGCACTGGGCCGCAGCCGGCGTTCCTGCACCGAACTTCGCGCTATAGCCCTCCGCCCACTCGAAATTGTCGAAGCCCGTCCAGTGAAAATAGCCGCGCACCGGGACGCCCTCATCGATGGCGCGAAGCATCGCCGTGAGGTGCGTTAGCACAAATTCTGGCCGTCGAGCGTCAGCCCGATCCGCGATGCCGTTCTCGGTTACGAAAATCGGCAGTCGCTCTTGCTGGAGCGAACGCAGCACCCGGTACAGACCTTCGGGATACAGCTCCCAGTTCAGGTCCGATCGCGGCGCTCCAACCGGGACAACTCGTTCTCCGAACAGCTCAGCGCCATAACGATGATTGAACCTGACGAGCTCTCTGGTGTAGTAGTTCAGCCCGAAGAAGTCCTGGCTCCGAATCGGTCCGCTGGCCTGGCCGGCGCGGGTCAGGGGGAATACCAGCCGGCCGCGCCGCAGTGATTGCAGGATCGTGTGATTAAACACGCGATTGAATGCCGCCGCCACAACGCGATCCTGGGGCGCGAAAGGGCGGGCCGGGTCAAAGACCCGTAGGTGATGGGCGAACCCGAGCTGGAGGTCGGGGTGGCGCGTCTTGATGCGCTCGTATGCCAGCCAGTGGCCACGCAGCAAGGTCACCAGGGCGCGGGCGGCGGCGCCCAGGTTACGCTTTCCCGGCGGCCACTCGCCGCGAACGTAGCCCTGGTAGGCAATGACCGTCGGCTCGTTGATCGTCACCCAAAAGCGCGCCAGCTGCCCCAGTTCGTTCGTGACGCGTTCGGCGTAACTGGCGAAGCGCTCAGCGGTCTCGGGCGCCTCCCAACCGCCGGCGTCGGCAATCCAGGTCGGATTCGTGAAGTGGTGCAGCGTGACCATCGGCTCCATGCCGCGATCGCGGAGCGCCTGCAGCACGTCGGCGTAGTGCCTGAGAGCTGTCCTGGAAAACTGGCCGGGCGCCGGCTCGATCCGGCTCCACTCGAGGGACAATCGATGCGCGTTCTGGTGCAGGCTCTTGAACAAGTCAAAGTCTGACGCGAAGCGCTGATAGTGATCGCACGCCGGATCGGACCGATCGCCGTTCTTGATATGCCCGGGCGTCTGCTCCCAGGCCCACCAGTCGTTGCCATGATTGCCGCCTTCGACCTGGTGTGCTGCGGCGGCGGTGCCCCAGTAAAAGCCCTCGGGAAATCCTCCGGTGCTCATAGGGCTGGGGCCGGGCGGCTGATGATGGCGAAGACGACGGCCAGGATTACGAGCGCAAGGACCAGGACGACCACCACGCCGATGGGACCGACGACCGCGGCAACGGCACGCTCGGTCGACAAGCCGTAATGCTGTCGGGCGGCGAGCACCAGCAACGCATTTTGCCAGAGAAAGATCGCGAGCCCGAGCAGGCCCAGGAGCTGACCGACTTGCAACTCCGGGCGCGCATCGCCTCGGATCTTGAGCAGTGCATCGAGGACCGCGAGAGGCAGGGCGATCACGCCGACAAACGCGGCGTAGCCAACGAGTTTGAGATACCCGGAAAAGTCGCCCCGGCCGCCCAGCGCGCGCGCAATCACGTGGATCAGGCCGGCCGCGAGGAGCCACACGGCGCCGCTGAACAGGAGGCCGTACAAGGGTAGGACAAAGCGATTTTGATAGACCCAGCGCGCATAGATATCGGCCCCCTGCGCCGTCAGCGAAGGCAGGGAGCCGAGATTGGCTGGCGGACGAAACGGCCCCAGCGCCCCCAGCTCGGACAGGACTGCCGGCAGTGCCAGCGAGAGGCCCAGGGCGGCCAGGCCGTCAGCCAGGCGCCGGCGGGCGTCGATCGCACCAAGTGCCGAAAACGGATGACGGACCAGCTCGCGAAGGTCCGCCCAGAGGAACATCGCCCGGCATTGTAGCCGGAAGCGCCCTATAATCCCGCGAGGCCATGGCGTCTGTCGATCCTAGCCGTCAGATCGCCGGGCTGGCGGATCGCACGACGGCCCTCGTCGGCTGGACGATTGCCTGGCGGGCCACCAGTGCGATTGCGACGCTCGCCCTGGGGGCGCTCTTGATCCGCCAACTCCCTGCTGACGAATACGGCCGCTACACGTTCGTCCTTAGCGTGCTGGTGTACATCGCACTGCTGGCCACCTTTGGCCAGGACCAGGGCTTGCTCCGTTATCTGCCGGAGGTGCTGACACGTGGAGACCGTGCCGCGGCAAACGATCTTTTGCGCAAGAGCGCCATCGCGATTCTTGCCGTCTGGCTGCTGACCAGCGGCGCCGTCTGGGTGTCGCGCCCGGCGATCGACAGCCTTCTCCATGCGCACGTCGCCGACCTGCTCGCACTCGGGACGTTCTTGTTGCTGGGTGGCATTGCCGCCGGGGTTCTGTCGTTTGCGCTGGTGGCGATCTACGACATGCGCAGCCAGGCGATCGCCACGCCCATCGCCGGGGCACTCACGCTCGCCCTGGCTGTCGTCTTCCTGCACTTCGGTCAGGGTCTCGGTGGCGTCCTGGTGGCGGGTGCCGTTGGACAGTCCTGCCTGGCGGCTTTTTATCTAGCCATTCTCTTGCGGCGGGTCCGACGGGCCGAGGGCGTGCCGGGCGACCGGGTGGGCTGGCGACGATTGCTGATCTATGCCAGCGGCTGGCTGCCGAGCCTGTTGATCGCGTCGGCCGTGGGCCTGCAGTTCGAGAATATTTTTCTTCTTCGATTTGCTGGCTCGGCGACGGTCGCCTACTACGACACGGGCTACAGCATTCCACAGCGCCTCGTTTCCTTGATTCCCAGTTTGCTGACCGGCGCCTGGGTGGTGGGCACGCTGGAGGGCTGGCGCCGAGAGTCCGAACGGGTCCGCGCGTCGGTGACGGCCTTCTATAAGGGCATCTTCCTGGTGGCGTTCCCCCTCGCTTTTGCTGGAAGCGGGCTGCTGGCGCCCGTGATTCGTCTTTATACGGCTGGCCGCCTGCCACCGGCCGAGCAGATCGCTCCGGTGATGCTGCTATTTTTTGTCGCGGCTTTGCTGGCGACGCCCTGGGG
>VBEE01000051.1 GCA_005881715.1 Chloroflexota bacterium
CAAGGTTGTGAGGCGGCACGCGGCCGCCGGCCGCCGGTGGAGCCGGCGCGCGTCTCAGGTCAATCGTCAAGCGGAGGTGACCATCAGCGGGATTCTGGCGGTGACCTCACGATGGAGCTTCACCTGCGCGCTGCCGGGTCCCATCGCCTTGACCGGCTCCTCGAACTCGATCTTCCGTCGGTCGAGCGTGATCCCGTGCTGCTGCTTGAGCGCCGACGCGACATCGGCGTTGGTGACGGCTCCGAACAGCTTGCCGTCCTTTCCACTGCGGAGCTTCAAGGTCACCTGGGCGGCCTCGAGGCGCACGGCCAGAGCTTTGGCGTCGGACAGCTCGCGCTGTTCCCGCTGGACCGCCGTCGCCTTTTGCCGATCGACCTGCTCCTGTGCGCCACGGGTTGCCGGCTGGGCCAGCTTGCGCGGGATCAGGAAATTTCGGGCAAAGCCGTCGGCCACATCTTTGGTCTCCCCGGCCTTGCCCGTCCCCTTGACATCTTCGATGAGAACGACCTTCATGTCGCCGTCCCCCGCCGGGCGCGCACGACCGCAAGCCCGCGGCCGCGCAGGGCATCGAGCCGCATCCGCAGACCCTCGCGGCTCTGCCGCAGGTCCTGGTCGAACACGCTGGTTCCGAGCGCAATCCGCTCCTGGTGCTCGGCAACCACGTCCTTCGGTGCCTTCTCGACGAACATCCGCACGGCGAGCACCGTGAGGGCGACAGCGTCCATCTCGCCAAACACCGGGATGCGAAGCGGTACGTCGACGAGGGGGTTGAGGATCAATGCCAGGGCGGCGGCGAGGGCCAACTTGTTTCGCTGCGGCACGCGCGGATCTCGATAGAGACAGTAGGTGAGTTTGCCATAGCGAGGAAGCTCGCGTGCGATCCGCCGGAGCAGCCGAAGACTGAGCAGCATGCTTCCCCTATTCCCCGCGAGACTTAGGTCGCGTCGAGCCCGGGATGGTCAGGACGCGTCCGTGGCGCCGCAGATTTTACCAGAGCAAAAGGCTAACGAACCGTCGCGACAGCTGTCTGTCGCGATATCCCCAGGGCCTGGAATACCGGGCCTGTGGAAAGACCTTGGACAACCAGCGAAAGGAAGACGAAACCGAAAACCAGGGTGAGAATTTCGCCCTGGCCGCTGACCGCCGCCGGGACTCCCAGCGCCAGCGCGAGCGACAGGGCGCCCCGCAGCCCAGCCCAGACCAGACCCAGCCGCCACTTCCACGGCCACAGGTCCCCCCGAGGGAGCGTAACCATGATCACCATCAGCGTCCGGGCCAGCAGGACGGCGGCGACCAACACCAGCAGGTGACCCCCGACCCGCACCACCTCGTCAAGGCGGACCTGCAGGCCCACCAGGAGGAAGATGGCGCTCGACATGAGAAAGCCCAGCCGGCGCCAGAAGCGATGCACCTGATGGTGCGTCGAAGGTTGATATGCCGTGCCGAGGATCAGTGACAGCGCAATCACCGCCAGCAAACCGCTGGCCCCGATCCAGCCGGAGATCAGGTAGCCGGTATAGGCCGTCACCACGGTGATGGCGATCTGGGCGGGACGGGGCACGACCACGAGCAGCCGCTGGGTCAGCAGTCCCAGGCCGACCCCGACGCCAAGACCGCCGACCGTGAGCCAGACCGACAGGCCGGCGATGCCCGGCGCATCGAGCACGCGGCCCTCGACCATCGCCAGCCCGACCGTAAAGAGCACCACGGCGACGCCGTCATTGACCAGGCTTTCGCCCTCCAGCGCGACCCTCAGCCGTTCCGGCGTGTGGAGCCGCCGCAGCGAGGCGAAGACGGAGACCGGATCCGTGGCGGCGAGGATGGCGGATAGCACGATCGCGGCGGCGAACGGAAACCCCGCCGCAAGCAGCAGGCCGAGAACCACTCCCGCGCTCAGCACCGCACCGGCCAGCCCGAACAAAAGGATCCAGGGCAACTCCCGGCGCACCGCCGCGGCGCGCATCGAGAAGCCGGCGTCGAACAGCAGTGGAGGCAGAAACACGGCGAGCACCAGCGCCGGATCGACTCTGAACGCCGGGACGAGGCGCGCCGTCGCCAGGATCGCCCCCGCCAGCAGCAGCAGAAAAGGCCACGGCCAGCGGCGGACCGTGGTCATGGTTGGAGCAGCTCGGGATGCGCCTCGAGGTAGCGCCAGGCCGCCTGAGCATCGGGGGCCAGCGTGCCGTCGATGATGGCGTCCTCCAGGGCGGTCTTCACGCGCTTGATCCAGGGCCCGGCCGGCCTTCCGGTGCGGGCCATCAGATCCTCTCCGGTCAGTGGCGAGCGGATGGCGGCGATCGCCTGCGTATCGATCCGGCGGATCCGTGCTTCGAGGTCGTCGATCTTCTTGACGTCGGGATAGTGACTGGCCCGCATGTCGGCTCGGGCCAGTGCCAGCAGACGCTCCAGCTGGTCGCCGGCGTCGCGCACCAGTCGCCGAACGGCCTTGTCCTCCCATCCTTGTGGGTCGTACTGGATCGGCCGCATGTGCAGACGGACCAGCTTGACGACGGCATCGGTCAACTCGCCGGGATAGCGGAGGTGGCGGAGCGCCGCGCCGGCCATCCCGGCACCGATTTCCTGGTGCCCGATGAAGGTCGGCTTGCCATCTTTAAGTTCGTGGACGGCCGGCTTGCCCACATCGTGCAGCAGCGCCGCGAGGCGCGTGATCAACTCCGGCGGTGCCAGCGACGCGGTCAGCAGCGAGTGCCCGAAGACGTCGTGGCTGTGCCAGCCGCCCTGCTGCATCCCCTTGCCCATCTCCAGCTGCGGCACGATTTTAGGCAGCAGTCTGGTCGCGTCGAGCAGTTCGAGGCCGCGCTGGACCTGCTCGGCAACGATTAGCTTGGAGAACTCGTCGCGGATTCGCTCCATCGAGACTACCGGCGGCTGCAGCCGCCCCGCCTGCGCCCGGATCGCCGATTCCACGCTGGGGTCGAGGCTGAATTGCAGGGTGGTCGCGAAACGAACCGCGCGCAGCATCCGCAGCGGATCCTCGTCGAAGGTCGACGCGGGCTCGAGCGGCGTCATGATGCGGCGGGCTTCCAGGTCCTGCAGCGCTCGGCCGGTGAGGTCGAGCACCGTCCCGTCCCAGTCCATCAAGAGCGTGTTGATGGTGAAGTCGCGACGCATGACGTCTTCTTCCAGCGTGCCCGGACGGACGTCTGGCTTTCGACTGCTCGGCGCATAGGATTCGACCCGGCTCGACACGAATTCGAGGGCACGATGATCCAGGTCGAGGTGCGCGGTGCCGAACCGCTCGAAGATCACGGGGGGCCGCAGCTTCAGGGCGCTGCCCACCGCCGTCGCCAGCTGGGTCGCGCCCCTGCCGTCCACCAGGATGTCGACCTCGCGAATGGTCTTTCCCCGTTCACCGCCGAGAAGCCGGTCGCGCACGTAGCCGCCGACGACGAACGCCCGAAGCCCTAGCTGCCGCGATTGCTCCTGGACGGTGGCAAAGGGCTGCTCCCATTCGGGAAGCGCCGGCGGGTCAAGCCTGAGGGGCATGTCGTGCGCGAAGACGTGCGAATTCGACGGCGCCGATCAATCCCGCGTCATCACCAAGAGCGGGGCGCACGATGCGCAGTCCGCGGCGAGACGCCTTCCACGACGAGGCGATCATCGACCGGCGCATGGGGCCGAGCAGGAGGTTCCCGGTCTTGATCACACTCCCGCCGAGCACGATCAGCTGCGGGTTGAACAGGTTAACGAGGGTCCCCATCGCCAGCCCGAGGTAGGTGCCGGCGTTCTCCAGGATGGCATTGGCCAGCTCGTCGCCGGCGCGGGCGCCGCGAGCCACGTCCTCGGCATGCGGATGGTCGAGCCGATAGAGCGCGCTACCTGGTGCGCCCGGGGCCAACTCGCTCGCCGCGCGGGCAATCCCCGTGCCACTGGCGATCGCCTCCAGACAGCCCCGGTTGCCGCAGGTGCACAGCGGCCCGTCCCGCTGCACGACGATGTGGCCTACCTCACCCGCAATCCCGTGAGCCCCGGCATAGAGCTCACCGCGCAACAGCAACCCGGCCCCGATGCCGGTGGACACGGTCACATAGATCATGTCGCTGGCACCCCGGGCCGCGCCCCGCCGATGCTCACCCAGCGCCGCCAGGTGGGCATCGTGATGGAGATAGCTCGGGATGCCGGTCGCCCGGGTGAGGATCCGGTTCAACGGCACGTTGCGAAAGCCAGGCAGGTTGGCCGGGCTGATCACAAGGCCGGCGGCTGGATCGACCGGTCCGGGGAGGCCGATTCCCAACGCCCGGATCCGGCGCGGCGATGTCTGTTCCTTCCGGAGCGCCTCTTTGACCGCCGCCACGATTCGGTCGATGACGTGGTCACGGCCGCGGGCCGCCTGGGTGGGCTCCCGGACGACGGTGCACAGGCGACCGCGATCATCGGCCACGGCGACACGGAGCTGGGTGCCGCCAAGATCAATGCCGATGAACCCCATCAGCGCCAGCGCGGGCGCGGCAAGGGCCGCAACGTGAGCGCGGCCAGCAGGGCGCCGATAAACAGCGCGACGGCGGTGGCGCGAAAGATCAGGTGATACTCGTCGAAAATTGCCTGCTTCACCTTCAACACATAGATCGCGTACTGGGTCGCGAAGTTCGGATTCAAGCCGGGCAGCGGGGGAATCAGATGGGCGGTCGCCCGGTGAAATTCCCACAGACTGAAGCCGGCCACCAGCGAAAACCCGACCAGCATGCCGACCAGCCGCATGACGATGAGGAACGACGCGCCCGCGCCCCTTTCTGTTTCGCCGACCGCATCCAGCAGCGCCGCGCTGACCGGCGCGATCTCCAGGCCAAGGCCGAACCCGGTGAGGAGCAGCTCCCCGTCGGCAACCGTCAGGGGCGACCCGAGGAGGTGCGGGGTGAGCGAGCCTTCGTTCCAGCCGGACAGCATCAGAAAGCCGACCGCCGCCAACAGCAGGCCGAGAGCCGCCACGAACCGATAACTGCGCAGTCGCTGCGCCAGGAAGCCGCCCAGCAGGGCACCCACAGGAATGCCGAGCATGAGACGGAACAGGAGGAGAGCGGCGCTGCTGGCATTCATCGAGAACACCGCATTGGCCAGCACCGGGATGTAGACGAGGGCCACCATCAGTCCGGCTCCCGCGATGGCATTCGTCAGCGCCGATCCGGTGAACGACGAGTCACGGAACCGGCGCACGTTGATCAGCGGATGCGGCGTTCGGCGCTCGTGCCACACGAAGAGCCCGAAGCACACGATGGCGGCCGGTAACTGCCAGATGAAGCCGTCCCCGACCGGGCTCTGCTCCGGCGTGGCCGCATAAAGCGCAAGCGTCAGCAGCGAAAGCCCGGCGGTCGCCAGCAATGCTCCCAACCAGTCGAGGTTGGCGGGACGGCGCTCCTCGCCGCCGGCTCGAACCTCGGGCCAGAGCGCCCACAACAACAGCGCCGCCGCCGGGATGTTGATCCAGAAGATCCACGTCCAGCCGAACGATGACGCGGTGATCAGCCCGCCCCAGAGCGGCCCCAGCACACTGCCGATCTCCTGGAGCGCGCTGACCGCGCCGAGCACCGGACTGCGGTCGCCCGCGGGATAGAGATCGGCCGCCAGCGCCAGCACGGCCGGCACCAGCGCTCCGCCGCCGGCTCCCTGAAGCACTCGGCCGGTGACCAGTTGAGCGAGGGAGGGAGCGGTGGCGGTCAGCAAAGAGCCGAAGGCGAACAACACCAGGCAGACGGCGAACAGGCGCAAGCGCCCGAAGCGGTCGGAGAGCCCGCCCGCCATGGGCATGATGGCCAGGTAGCCGAGCAGGAAGCCGGTAATGATCGGCGTCGCCTGTTCCGGGCGATTGACCGCGATATTCACGGACTTCAGCATCGGCAGCAGGGCGGTCACTACCACGTAGGCGTCGAGGGAGGCGAGGAACAGCCCTGCCCCGGTGAGCCCGAGCAGGACGGTGCGATTAACCGAGCGGAGGCGGGGTGGTCGAAACGGGGTGATCATGATTGCTGAAGTCGAAGGTGATGGTCGCGGGTTTTGCGGCGTCGAACAGATTTCCGGTAAGGCGAGCGCGCCACAGGTTGCTACCCTGGGTCTCCACCCAATAGGTGGCCCGGTAGCTTCCCTGGTCGCGGATCAGGGCGAGCAGCTGATGCATTCGCGCTCCGGAGACCTGGCCGGCGATGGGGTAGGTATCGTGCCCATTGACCTTCTCCGCGTTGCCCCGAGCAGCGGCGCTCGTGTCGCGCATCGCGGCGAACAGCCCCAACTGCGGATCGAACAGTGTCCGCGCGTCGAAGAACTGCGCCACCTGGTCCGGGGTGAGCTGCTGCCATCCCCCCGTGAACGACTTGAGATAGATGTTGCCGGCGGCAAAAATCACCTCCACTTCCAGGAGGATGCCGCCCTCCTTGAGGTTGACTCTGGCATGCAGGGCGGGCGGATGCGCGTCGCCCTGCGCGCTCTGCACCGGCTCGTCGGGTCCGGTGAAGCCACTGATCTGCATCTGAAAGTGAAACCCGTTGAGCCCGAGCATCCGCTGACTCGATTGTTTCAACAAGCTCGCCGCATCTGGCGGTGGGGCGCCGCATGCATTGAGACTGATGACGATCGCCACCCCGGCGGCGAGACCACGAGACGGCGAAGCGCCGGCGTGCATCAACCCCTCAGGATACGGTCATCTCCGACCCGGCGCGTGATCTTCTGGGCATCGAGCCATTCGAGTAGGGGAAGAACGTAGCGGCGGCTCGATCCCAGCACATCCCGGGCGGCGGCGACCGTCAACGTCCGATGCTCGCTGAGGTGCGTCCGCAGCCGGCCGACGGCGTCGTCGTACGCGGACCGGGCGAACACGGTGTCGTCATTGACGCGCACAATGCGTCCCTGGGTCACCAGGTATTGCACCAGCGATGGCGCCAGCTGATGCCGGCGCACGAGGTCGGCCAGCGGCGGAGGGTTGAACGGCTGCAGTTCCAGGTCGGCGAGGAAGGCGCCGGCGGCGGATTCTTGCTCCGGCGTGAGGCCGTGACGGTGACCGGCCGCCGCCACCTCGCCATTGCGCTCGACCACGACGCCATCGCCCGTCAGCGCGACGAGCGCCGGGTTAAAGAGCTCGGCCGGGATACCGGTTCGGCTGCGGAGCTCTTCCTTGGGCATCCCGGAGCGAAGCGGCTGCCCCTGGTGGTACACGGCCAGGGCCGCGGTGACCCGGGCTGAGAGCCGCTCCCATTGTTCGCGGGTCACCCAGCGCGAGCCCAGCCGGCGAATCGCGCCCCGGTCGGCGACCGGCGCCAGGGTGTCGGCCAGCTGCTGGCGGGAGCCCCCCAGGCGGCGGCCCAGGTCACCCTCGCTCAGGCCCCAGGCGTGCTTGCCCAGCTCGAGCACGACCGCGGTCCCCGGATCCGCGTGCTCCCGTAGCCCCAGCTCGCTGAGCACCACGGCGTCTTTGCGCCGATGGCGGCGCGGCGCGCTGTCGACGATCACCCCGCCGGCAACCGTCAAGGGCGGCGACGGCACGCGGAGGATGAATCGATCACCGTCCAGCGCAACCATCGGGCTGGTGACGTAGAGCTGACCCCACCCCTCCTCGCCGGGGCGCAGCTCATCGGCCTCGAGCAGGCTGAGCTCCACCATCGCCTCTGCGGTCTCGTGGTAGATCAAGAGGCGCTGGCGGTGACGCAGCGGTTGGGTGGCATTCGGCAGCACCACCAGGCGGGCGTCGAGGCGCCGGCTGACCGGCAAGCTTCCGGGGAGCGCCAGCACGTGACCTCGCCCGAGCTGGGCATGGTCGACGCCGCTGAGGTTGACGGCGGTGCGGCTTCCCGGCCGCGCCTGCACCACCGGGCGATTGTGCTGCTGGAGGCCGCGGATCCGTACCCGCCGTTCGCCGGGTAGCACCACCAGGTCGTCACCCTGGCGGAGGGCGCCACCAACAAGTGTGCCCGTGACGACCGTTCCGAACCCTGCCATGGCGAACGAACGGTCGACCGGGAGGCGTGGCCGGCCCACGTCCGGGCGAGGCGTGGTCTGGCCGAGCTCAGCGTCGAGCGCCGCCCGGAGCTCGTCGAGGCCATCGCCGCTGGTGCCCGACACCGCCACGATGGGCGCGCGTTGCAGGGAGGTCCCGCGGAGGAGGCGGGCGACCTCCTCGCGCACCAGGCTGAGCCATGCCGCGTCGACCAGGTCGGCCTTGGTCAGCACCGCGACGCCATGCTTGATCGCGAGCAGGTCGATGATGGCCAGGTGTTCGCGCGTTTGGGGCATCGGTCCCTCGTCGGCCGCGACGACGAGCATGACGGCATCCATCCCGTGGACACCGGCGAGCATGTTCTTGAGAAAGCGCTGGTGCCCGGGTACGTCGACGATCCCCACCCGGCGCCCGCTGGGCAGCTGCAAGTAGGCGAAACCCAGGTCGATGGTCATGCCACGGCGCTTCTCTTCCTCGAGCCGGTCGGGATCGATCTGGGTGAGCGCTTTGACCAGCGTGGACTTGCCGTGGTCGATATGACCCGCGGTGCCGACCACGAAGGAGCTGGCAAACGGCTCCGTCATGACAGCGCACCGGCCACGGCGTCGACCACCACGTCGTCTTCATCGGGCAGCACGGTACGCGGGTCGAGCAACACGCGCTCGTCAGCGATTCGTCCGATGACCGGAGGCTCGTGCTCGCGGAGACGCCTGAGCAATTCCGTCGCGCCACCCTGCCGCGGCGTGATCGCGAGAACGGAGGTGGGCAGCCGCTCGCCCGGCAGCGACCCTCCGCCCACCGTGGACTCGGCGGCCGTCACCTCCGCGACGACGCCCAGTTCCGCCAACCGGCGTAGCCACGCCTGGGCTCGGCTTCGAAGCGACTCGGTTGACGCGCGCAGCATGCCCCAGATCGGCACCTCGGCGAGTGATTGGGTCAGGTAGAGATCCAGGGTGGCGGCCAGCGCCGCCGTCGTGAGCTTGTCGACCCGCACCGCGCGTGCCAGCGGGTGCTTCATGACGCGCTCCACCAGGTCCGATCGGCCAAGCAGCAGACCGGCCTGCGGGCCGCCCAAGAGCTTATCCGCGCTGGACGCGAGCAGGTCGACCCCGGAGAGCAGGCTGTCCTGGATGCGTGGCTCCGCGGCCAGGCCGACGGCTGTCGTGTCGAGCAGCGCGCCACTTCCCAGGTCATGGAGCAGCAGCAACTGATGCTGCCGCGTGACGGTGGCCAGTGGCTTGAGGTCAACGCTCTCGGTGAAGCCGACCACCTGGAAATTGCTCGCATGGACCTTCATGATCGCGGCCGTCTTGGGCGTAATCGCCGAGGCGTAATCCTCGATGCGGGTTCGATTGGTGGTGCCGACCTCGACCATGCGCGCACCAGAGAGGCGCATCACCTCCGGCATCCGAAATCCGCCGCCGATCTCGACCAGCTCACCGCGGGCAACGATGACCTCTTTACCTCTCGCCAGTGCCGTCAACATCAGAAGCACCGCGGCGGCGCAATTGTTGACGACCGCCGCGGACTGCGCACCGGTCAGGTAGCGGAGCGTGTCGGCGACCAGGTCATGCCGCCGGCCCCGCCGCCCGGTCTGCGGATCGAACTCGAGCGTCGAGTAGCGCCCCGCGATCCTGGCCGTCGCCTCGGCCGCCGCCGCCGCCAGTGGTGCCCGCCCAAGGTTGGTGTGCAGAATCACACCAGTCGCGTTGATCACCGGTCGCAGACGCGGCCGGCGCAGGCCCTGGATCGTCGCCTCGACCCGGGCCCAGCGATCGTGCGATGTGTCCGTCGATGCTTGCCGGCGTTCGTCCTCCAGGACACGTTGCACCGCAAAGCGAACCAACGGACGGCCATGAGCGGCGATCAATGTGGTGGCCGGCTCCTCCTCGAGGAGCTGATGCACGCTTGGCAGTGCCCGCAGAGCGTCCATGCTCAGGTACCGACCGGGAACGGCGGAAGGCGAAGGATCAGTGTGGCTACGGGAAGATAGATGAACCTCAGAATGCCGGTCAGCAGCAGCAGGAGCACGAAGACCAGCATGATGGGCTGCCGGTTCTTGTCGATCCAGAGAAACAGCGCGCCGAATCGCCGCCGGAACAGCGTGGAAAAAAAGTTGTAGCCGTCCAGCGGTGGGATCGGAAGAATGTTCAGCACCGCCAGCGCGACATTGAGATAAAACCCCACGAGCAGCAGGCGCCAGGGCGGCGAACTCGCATCGAAAGTCCCGGCGTTGAGTCCGAGCTTGATCGGGATCGAGAACACGACGGCGAGCACCAGATTGGCGAGGGGCCCCGCCACCGCGACCAGCGCAGCATCGAACGGGCCGCGCATCCGGTAGGGGTTGATCCTGACCGGTTTGGCCCATCCGAACCCAACCAGCAACACGGCGATCGACCCCAGCGGGTCCAGATGATGGCTTGGGTTCAGGGAAAGGCGGCCATCGAGTCGCGGCGTCTCATCCCCGCGGGCAACGGCGACCGCCGCGTGGGAGAACTCGTGACCGATCAGTCCGATAAGGAGCGCCGGAATCAAATAGAGCGCGTTGACGACGAATTGCATCGGATCGCTGAACAGCACGACAGTAAGTATCGGCCAAGACAAAAAGGGCCCGGATGGTTCCAGGCCCGCTCACGAGATGAAAACCGACGCGTCAGGCAGCGACGGCGACGACCTCAGTGCGAACGCCGACGGAAACGACCGAGGCATTCGCCTCTTCGCCATGGACGGCGCTCTTGCCTCGGAGGATGCCGCCCTCATCGATGATCAGCGAACCGACCACGATGTCGCCGAACACTTTTCCGGTCGCCAGGATCTCCAGGCGACCCGAGGTGCTGACATTGCCCTGAATCGAGCCACCGACCACGACATTGCGGCCGCTGACATTGCCCTTGACCCGACCATGCTCGCCGACCGACAGGTCGCCCTCAGTGGTCAGGTCGCCGTTCATTTCGCCGTCGAAACGAATGTTCGAGGTCGACTGCAGCCGGCCTTCGAGCTTGATCTGGTTGCTCAACACCGTCTCAGCGACGATGGGAGCGGCTTCTCGCGGGGATCTCTTGTCGAACACGCATACCTCCTGGCAGGTTGTTATCGCCTTGTGCCAGAACGGTTACGCGTTCGGGTTTCTTGCTTCTCTCAAAAAGGTCACGCCTGGAGCAAACCCCGAAGGGCGATCGACCCCGCGATCAGGAGCACGAACATCAGACCGGCTGTGATCGCGATCCGCCGGAGATCGGACCGGAAGTACGGCACCCGATCGAGCGGGATCACCGCATCCTGAGTTGGCAGGGGGCCGGTCGCCTGACGGCCTCGTGCAGCCCGAGGAAGGGGTCGCTGAACCGGCAGCGGGGCGCCGGCTGGGGGCGTCACGGGTTCGGGTGATCCCGGCTGACCAGGCGGCGTCAGCGGTGGAATCCCCGCCGGCCGGGTCGCGCGGGTGGCCCCCGAGCCGCCACGCTGGGGCTTTCGCAGTTGAGAGCGTTTGTTCTTTCGGGCCATACCTGCCTACGCGGATGGCAGTTTAACGCGAACGTGGATAAGCGCTTGACACATCCAACGGGCTGTGGTACAAACGGCGCCGGGTACAACATATAGCGTGTGCCCGAAGCCGCGAGCCAACAAGGGCCAGATTCTGCAGCCGTCCTGCCATCGTCGCTGCAATGCCCCTCCTCATCTGGTCCTTGTTGTTTTTTCGGCAATCTCCAGCGGCCGCCGGGTCCACGCAGGCGACTGATACTTCGAGCGCGCCAGCAGACCCGCCGCCCCCGATTCGCCCTCCGTGAGGCGGCCTGGCGCCAGCCGGACGTCAAATTCGCTGGCGACAGCCTCGGCGATGGCCATCGCGATCGAAGGGGGGTCGAACGCTCCCACCTCGGAAAGGCCGGCCACGCCGCCGGCGAGCCGGCGAGTCGCCGTCATCGGGTCGTCCTCGAGCCGGAGGCAGGCGACCAGGGTCGCCAACCGTGGCTCGATCACGATGCTGCCATGCTGCAGCAGCGCGCCGGCGCGGCGCACCTGGGCGCTACCCACCAGCTTGCGACCACGCAGCAGGATTTCGTGGGCCGAAGGGCGATCAAAGCACACCGGGCCCTGTCCCGCCCGGCTGGGCGCCTCCGATTCCGGGGCAAGGCTGACCTCGATGCCAAGCCGCGCAAGCCCGGCCTGCAACGCCAGGCTGAGCCGCCGGTATGAGGGGAGGATGCCCGCGTCGTGGCCGAGAACGGATGCCGGGAGCGCGACGCTATAGGTCAGCTCCCGATCGTGCAGAATGGCCCGGCCTCCCGTCGGCCGGCGAACGATATCGATGCCGAGCCCGCGACAGCCTTCGACGTTGACCACGCTGAACGGCTGAAAGTACCCCAGTGACAGGCAGGCGGGCGTCCACGTATAAAAACGAAGGGTCGGCGGCGCGCTACCTGCGGCGATGCCGTCGAGCAGCACCTCATCGACCGCCATGTTCCAGGCGCCCTCCGCGGGCGGGTCCAGCAACAGGCGCCAGCCGGCGTCAGACGTTGAAGCGGAAGAGAGCGACATCCCCATCCTTCATGACGTAGTCGCGTCCCTCGAGCCGGACCTTCCCTTTCTCCCGGGCCGCCGCGGAGGATCCAGCCGCGACCAGATCGTCGTAGGCGACAATCTCCGCCTTGATGAAGCCGCGTTCGATGTCGCTGTGGATCACGCCGGCGGCCTCGGGCGCCTTCGCCCCCTGCCGAACCGTCCAGGCCCGCACCTCCGGATCCCCTGCGGTGAGGAAGGTGACGAGATTCAGTAACCGATAGGCGGCATGGATGAAGGTCGGGAGCGCCGCCTCGTTAAGACCCGCATCTTCGAGGAAGGCCGCGGCCTCGTCGTCGGGCAACTCGCGGATCTCGGCCTCCAGCCGCGCAGAGAGCGCGATGACCTCGGCACCCTCGCTGCTGGCTTCGTCGCGGAGGGCTTTTAGCTCGGGGGTCTCCTTGCCAATCTGGCCCTCGCCGATGTTGGCGACGTAGAGCACCGGCTTGGCGGTGAGGAAGGAGAAGCTTTTGAGGAGCTTGGCCTGCTCCGGCTCGAAGCTCAGCGTGCGAATCGGCTTGCCCTCATCGAGGTGAGCGACCAGCCGGTCGAGGAGCTCGAGCTCCTCTTTCTCTTTCGCCCCTGGCTTGAGGCGCGCGGTGCCGCCGATCTTCTCGCGGCGCTTGTTGACCACGTCGAGGTCGGCGAGCGCCAGCTCGAGATTGACCATCGCCATGTCTCGGCGTGGGTCCAGGTTGCTATCGACGTGCTGCACGTTCGGATCGCTGAACGAGCGGACCACCATGGCCAGCGCGTCGAGCTCGCGGATGTTCGAAAGAAATTGGTTGCCCATTCCCTCGCCGCGGCTGGCTCCGGCCACCAGGCCGGCCACGTCGACAAACTTCATCACCGTCGGGGTGACTTTCTTTGGCTTGTACATCTGCGCCAGCACGTCGAGCCGTTTGTCCGGCACTTCGACCATGGCGGTATTCGGTTCGACGGTGCTGAAGGCATACGACGCCACACCGGCACCCGCCCGAGTCAGCGCATTGAATAGTGTGGTCTTGCCGACGTTCGGCAGGCCGACGATGCCGACGCCCAGAGTCATTGCCGCGCGGTGAGTCGAAGCGGAACGACGTCTCGCCGGAAGATGTCGGCGACCGTCTCCGGTCGCTTGATCCACTCGGCGCGGTCGCCGGTGACCAGCACCATCCCCGGCCTCGGCAAGGCGTTGAAGTTGCAGGCCAGCCCATCCTGGTAGGCACCCGTGTCGAGAAACGCGATCGAGTCACCCGGCTGAACCTCCGGCAGGCTCGCCAGCGGCACGATTCGGTCCGGCTGGCAGGTGAGTCCCACGATGTCGGCCACGATGCTGGACGGACGGTCGGCCTTGTTGGCGACGATCGCGGTCCAGCGGTTGTGCTCCCAGACGACATCGGGCAGAAACATGTCCGAGGTATCGGTCTCGACCCATCGGTGCGGTGCCGGCGAGTCGACCGCCTTGAGGTTGCGAACGGTCGCCAGGTGAACCCCGGCGTCGCCATAAACTCCCCGGCCGGGCTCGATTTCCAGGCGCAGACCTCGCAGAGAAAATCCATGTTGCTGGAGCGTACTCATCAGGCTGGCCGTGACGACCCCCGCGTACTCCGACACGTCGGGCGCCGTCCGCGGTCGACCCTGCAGGCGCGCCAAACCTCGACCGAATGGATCGCGCGGGACCGGGTAGCCGCCGCCGAGATTCAGCTCGCGCGGGGTCCAACCATTCCACGCGTCCCTCAGCCCGGCCAGCAGCCCGCCGTAGGCAGCGATGATCGGGGGCCATTGCTCGGTGCGATTGGTGTGGCGGCCGATGTGGGCATGCACCCCCGCCAGGTCGATCTCCGGCATCTGGAGGGCGCGCCGGCCCAGCTCGATCACGTCCTCCGTGGGGATGCCAGCTTTGTACAACCGGGTGGCCTCGGCGATCGGCGTAGGCTCCTCGTACCAGTCGGTCGGCTCAGTCAGGGTCGAGAAATCCGGGCGAATGCGGAAGCGAATCGTCGCCCGGTGTCCCAGCCGGCGGGCGGCCTCGCGAACGAGAGCCAGCTCGGCCGTGCTGTCGAGGGTGATGCGGGCGCCGGCGCGGACCGCGGCTTCGATCAAGGGTTGATCCTTGATCGCGCCATTGACCGAGATCCGATCCGGCGCGACGCCGCCTTCGAGCGCCGCGTGGAGCTCACCGGCGCCGAATGTGTCGCACCCGAGTCCCTCCTGGCTGAGGATCCAGCGGGTGGCGAGCGCGAAGTTCGCCTTGATCGAGGCCAGGACCACGACCGGGCCCGCCGGCCACCTCGCTTCGAATTCCCGCCGATAACGGCGGGCATTCCGGCGGAGCTGGTCCTCTGACATGACGGTGAACGGCGTGCCAAAGCGCCGAGCGAGCTCATCGGCATCGCACTCCTCGATGAAGAGCCGCCCCCCTCGGATGGAGAGGCACTCATCGAGGAGCGTCTGCACCGCCATCGGGCAAATGCTAGCTGGTCATCCTCAGGCGCTTGCCGGCTTCAGTACAGCGGGTCGTCGCGGTCGAAGACCTCGCGCGGAAGCCCGCGGTCGGGCAGGAGGTAGGCCAGCTCGCCGGCGTTCTCGTCGTAGCTCGGGTCATCCGGGTCGTCGGGTTGCGGTTCGGGGATCATCTGCGACTCCTTCAGGCACTGACCGGCTCGGCAACCGGCTGACCGTTGTCGACAACGCTCTCGGCTTTCGGGCTGAGCATCTTCATCTGGTCCATCACGACCTCGGTCGTGTAGCGGCGCAAGCCATCCTTCCCGTCCCACTCGTGGCTGCGCAGCCGGCCCTCGGCGTAGATCAGTTTGCCCCTGGTCAGAAACTCCTGGCAGATGGCAGCCAGCCGGTCGAAGGCGACGAGCGAGTGATACTGGACGTCCTCCTGGCGGTTCCCGTCGTCGTCCTTCGAATAGCTGTTGGTAGCCAGCCGGAGCTTGGCGATGGTGAGCCCCTTGGGGCTGATGACGATCTCCGGGTCGCGAGTCAAGCGGCCGACCAAAATCACGCGGTTCACCATATGGTTCTCCTTCCGTTGAGTGCCCCCACCCTGCCCTTCCCCGGAGGGGAGGGATATTCCAGCGTCCTGGCTATCGACCACCTCCCGTTGTCGGAGGTTGGAGGAGCGGGAGTGGATCGACCGGCACGCCTGCGATGCGCACCTCGAAGTGCAGGTGCGGTCCGGTACTGTTGCCGGTCGATCCCATGAGAGCGATCGCCTGTCCCGCGGCAACGACGTCGCCCGGCTGTACGAGCGGCCAGTCGAGATGGCCGTACAGCGTGCTGAGCTTCGAATCGCGGGTCAACAGAATGTAGAGACCGTAGCCGCCACGCTCGCGGCGAAGCGTGACGGTCCCGGCGGTGGCGGCGTAGACCGGAGTCCCGAGCGGCGCCGCCAGGTCGATTCCGCTGTGGAAGTGATGGCTCGGGCAGCTCGGCGACCAGGGCTCGATTTCGAACGCGCTGCAGCCGTACGGCTGCGTCAGGGTCGCCTCCTTCACCGGCAGGATCAGCGGACCCGGCTGGGTCTGCTGCGCCTGGACGACAACGCCGGCCAGCAAGAGGGGGATCAGCAGAAACGCAACCCCCAGGGCGAGGGCGGGCCGCCGCCAGGACCATGCGAGGAGCGCCAGGCGTCCGGCCGCCAGTAGCTTTGCGGGTGGCCACGGCACCCTTCACGGCACGCTTGGCTAGGCCTTCGGCGAGATGCTCGGCCTTCGACTCGAGATGTGCCGAAGCATTCATCAATCCGGGAACCTTGATCAGCAAGTAGAGGACCGCCGCGCCGTAGAGCGCCTCAATCGGGCTGCCCGTGAAGTCGGCGGCGAACATACTGGCGAAGCGCAGCACCAGCACCTGGCCGAACTGCATGAACACGGTGAGCACGTACAGTCGCAGCCAGGACTGGGCATAGTGTTTGGTTTCGGGAAGGATCATGCAAATGGCGGCCAGTGGAGCGACCGCCAGCAGGACCGCGAGCAGAGCGAAGCGAACCACGTACGTAAAAGCGACGATGACCAGCATGACCACGATGGCGAGCCGGACAGCGACCTGGAACAACGGCATTCCGAAACCCTTCGTCATCGGGTCCATCCAGGGCAGGCGAGCCGGGCCGCCCGGTAACGGCTGGCTCCATACGGCATGCACGAGCGCATTGTTCAGGTCGATGGCCATCTGGCCAAAGAGCAGCGCGAAGTGAGCCATCGCGATCGCCGCCATCGCCCGCGGCAGGATCACCTTGAGGGTGTAGTGGGCCCGAAAGCTGCGCTCCCACAGGCTCCGGAGAAACGCCCAGGTAAAGACGAGCACCAGCAGCAGGTCCGCGATGGCCAATGTCAGGTGGAACATGGCCTGCAGGGTTGGTTCGTCCGTTAGCGGCCGGGGCGTGAGCGTGGAGAGGTCGTGAGTGCTGAGCAAGTATGTCTCGACCGTGCTCGCAATCGAATCCCGCACATCGTTGATGAGGTTGGTCAAGAAGCCGGTGACCAACCCGGAGAACGCGTCGATCACCGAGCATCCAGACCGGCAGGGATTTCAAGCCGGCTAATGGTTGACCGAATCCACGAGCACCCGGACCAGGAGGCCGGCCATCTCCACCCCGATGGTGCCAAAGACGATGCGGCCGATCCAGCGTTTGGCCTCCATCACGCTGCGGGGCTCGATCGCAACCATCTTCCAGATGAAGGCGCAGACGAAGGCCAGGGCGCCGATGCTGCCGGTCAGTCCCTGGGCGTAGCTCGTCCAGACGTCGATCAAGTGCTTGAGCTGATCCATCAGCGTTTGCGTTCGAAGGGCTCGCTGAGACGGTCTTCCACGTAGCGCTCGATCGCCCCGGTGAGACGCCGCAGCATGTCCCACTGTTCGACCAGCAGGTGTCGATCCTGCTGGCCGAGCTTTCGCAGGAGTTCAGGGCCGAGGGCGGGCTGGCCCGACGATGGAACGCTGGCGGGACGCGGCGGCAGGAGGGGCGTGCTTAGCGCGGGTAGGACGTCCGGCCGGACAGTCGGCAGGGTGATCGGCGGCGGCCGAAAGGCGGCGCGGTGGGGCTGCATCGCCAGGTGAATCCCCACCCCGGTGAAGGCGGCGAGCACGGTGACCTCGCCCCCAATGATGGCGAGCTTCCAGGATGGGCGCATGGGCACTCCTCGAGGCGCGTGGCCGGCGACAACGCTGCCTATCCTTACACAAATCCGTGTATTTGTCAAGACCAGTAGCGACGCGTCAACGAGCCCGGAGCGTGTCCTCGAGCGCCTCGTGGAGGCCCGCAAACCGGAACGGATAGCCGGCCGCCCGGGCCCTGGCCGGAACGGCGTGGCGGCCGTCAAGCAGCAATTGGGATTGCGCGCCGAGCACCAGCCGGAGCAGCGGCGCGGGCGCCGGAACGATCGCCGGACGGTGCAGCAGTCGCCCAATCTCGCTTGCCACCTCCCGCTGGCGCCGAACGTCGGGGGCCACCGCGTTCATCGGTCCGCTGACCTTTGGGTTCTCGAGCGCCAGACGGTACAGGCCGACGAGGTCATCGATATGGATCCAGGTAAACCACTGGCGGCCATCACCCAGAGGCCCGCCGGCGAACACCCGGAATGGCAGAGTCAGGAGTCGAAAAGCCAGGGCACCGCGACCGAAGACGAGGGCGGTGCGAACCAGCGCCACGCGCACGCCGAGCGGTTGCGCCTGGCGCGCAGCGGCCTCCCACTGTTGACTGACCCGAGCCAGGAAGGAGTCGCCCGGCCCACTCTCCTCGGTCACGAGCTCGTCGCCACGGTTCCCGTAGTAATCGATCCCCGAAGCGTTGACCAGCACCGATGGACGCCGGTCGGCTGGGGTGCGGTTGACGGCCTCGACGATGGCCGACGTAGCCGAGAGCCGGCTCGACAGGATCTCCTCCATCCGCCGTCGCGTCCATCGACCCTTGCCGATGCTGGCGCCGGCCAGGTTGATAATGCCCTGGGCTCCGGCAAGCTCGTTGACCCAATCGCCCTCGGCGGTGCGCGCATCCCACTTGACGAAGCGAACGCCCGACTGCGACGGAGCGCTCTCGGGACGTCGACTCAGGCTGACGATGTCGTGCCGGTCGGCCGCCAGGCTGCCCGCCAGACGCCGACCGATGTAGCCCGATCCGCCCGCGATCAGGACTCTCATCCTGACTACTATGCTCGCCTCGACCCGCTCAGGGTTGGAAGCTGCGCACGCGCCGCTCCGTACGGGACTGCTCCAGGCTATGGAGCGCCTGCGCCAGCAGTGCCGTACGGTCGTCCTTGCCACGCTCGCTGACAGCGACACCAGTGTCCACCGAGAGGCGGACGATGTCGCCGTTTTGCATCGCGGCATAGGGATGCTCTTCGAGCGCGGGGCGGAGCCGCTCCGCCTGGCGGATGGCGACGGCGCGGTCGGCTTCCGGGATGACCAGGCAAAACCGGCCGTCGCGGATTCGAGCCAGCGTGTTGACGCGGCGGGTCTTGGCCCGGATCACGCCGACGAACTCACGCAGGATGCGCCCGAGCCCCGCTTCGCCGTATTTGCCGCGTAACACCTCGTAGGTCTCGATCTCGAACAGCACGACGGCCAGATCGTGATTGTGGCGTGAGGCGCGGCTGATTTCATTCTCCAGCAGGTCCTCGAGAAACCGCTGGCTGTAGGCGCCCGACTGCGTGTCGAGCAGCGCGAGCTGCTCAGCCTGGATCAGCTTGCGACCAATGACCAGGGCGTAGAGGCCTTCGGTCACGAAGCTCTGCATTGCCGTCAACGGCTCCTCGAGCTCCTCGCGAGCGCGGTCGAATCCAACCACGATGGCGCCGAACGTCGAGGTGCCTCTCTGCTCGGGAATTGGAACGCCGACGATGCTGCCGGTCTTGACCGCGTCGTCAGTCAGGTAGCGAGACCACGCGCTCTTCGAAATATCAGGAACGGTCACCGTCCGATCGGCGTGTTTGACCCACTCCGCGATGCCCTCGACCAGCCGGCGTTTCGCCTCCACCAGGGCGTCCGGCACCGGCTGATCGTAGCCGGAGGCGAGGTCAGACCCGTTGTCGTCCATCATCAAGACGAGGGCATAGTCGGCGCGAGTCAGGTACAGCACGGCATCGACGATGTGCTGCGACAGCATCTGGGCGTTTGATTCGGCGATTTCGGATTGCAAGCGGCGGAGCGCGTGGCTGACGCGCTCCTTGGCCTGCATTTCCGCCAAGAGCGTGAGGCCCACCGAGACCAGCTCCCCGGCGCCCAGAAGTTTTTCCGCGTCGTGCTCCTGGACGGCGTCGGCGGCCTGGATCAGCTCGTCCGGGAAAATCTTGAGCTTGAAAGCCAGCTCGGCAAATTCTTCCACAGAGTTTGGCCCGGACTTGACCGCCGGCCCGAGGACGGCGCCGATCTGCACCTCCTTCTCGTCGCGCACCGGTGCCACAAAGTGGCCCACGCCGGACTTGCAGACTGCGATCGTCTCCTCGCCGCGTTTGAGGAATTCCGGGTCGTAGTAGAGGGGGCAGGCCTTGCGTTCCTGGAGCAGCCGGCAATAGCGCGGATACTCTTCAACCGGCGTGAGCGGATGCGCCTCGAGGTCAAAGACCTGGAGCCTGAGCCCGGTGGTGGCCTGGAACCGATCCACGATCCGGGCGAACTCTGGGCTGTTAACCAGGGTGCCGAGCTCCCCTTCCTGCACTTCTGGCTCCATGATGCTGTTCGGCCTTTGAAGGTATGGGTCGACCTTCAAGGCAACAACGCTGTAACAGCGCAAAACCTGTAACGCCCGACCGGCCGGCGGCGTGAATTTCAGGCTGAATCCCGGTCCACCGCTAGACTGGGGCGCGGTGCTTTCCACCCGCCTGTTGACCAAACGTTACGGCAGCCTGACGGCGGTGGAGGACCTGGACCTGGAGGTCTCGGCCGGAGAGCTGTTCGGATTCCTCGGCCCCAACGGGGCGGGGAAGACGACCACCATCAAAATGCTGGTTGGTCTCTTGCGACCCACCTCCGGTAGTGCCCGAGTGGCGGGTATCGATATCACGGCCGAACCGGAGCGGGCCAAGGCCAAGATCGGCTACGTCCCGGACGCGGCCACGCTTTATGACAAGCTGAGCGCCCGCGAGTTCCTGGAGTTCTCCGGCGACCTCTACCACGTCGAGCCCCGCCTTCGCAATCGCCGCATCGATGCGCTGCTCAAGCTCTTCGACCTTAGCGAGCGGAGCAACGACTTCCTTTCTGGCTACTCACGAGGTATGCGGCAGAAGGTCTCGCTCGCCGCGGCGTTGCTCCACGACCCTCAGGTTCTCTTCCTCGACGAGCCCACCGTGGGCCTGGATCCGCAAAGCGCCCGCCAGATGAAAGACATCCTCCAGGACTTCTGCAAGGAGGGAAAGACGGTCTTCTTCTCGACCCACATCCTGGAGATCGCGGAACGGATGTGCACCCGCCTCGCCATCATCAACCGCGGCCGGCTGGTGGCGATGGGAAGCCTCCAGGAGCTTCGCCATATGGTTGGCCAGGATGGCCAGTCGCTGGAACAGATCTTCCTCGAGCTGACCGGAAGTCGAGAGGAGGACGTCAGCGCCGTGCTGCGTGGACTCGAAAGCTAGCCGCTTAAGACCGGTGATGCAGGGACTCGAGGTCGGCCTGCTGCTCTGGCGGGCCCAGCTGCAGATGTTCCTCAACCAGACCATCCGCAGCGGTAAGCCCGGCCGCATCGCGGGCACCATCATCGCTGCGGCCGTCATTGTGCTCGCCTGGGCCTGGGAGGCCTTCGTCACCTGGCTCGCCATCCAGGCGGCCCACCGGGTACCGGTACGGTTCGACGACCTGCACCTCCTGAGCCTGGCGTTCCTCGCCTACACCGCGGTCCTGGTTTTCAGCAGTCTCGTCTTCAGCTTCAACGCCCTGCTGCTGAACCCCGACCTGGATCTCCTGCTGGCCGCACCCCGGCCGGTGGAGAGCATCCTGGCGGGGCGGATGGTCGTCCAGGTGCTCAGGCTGTTCCTGCTGAGCCTGCTGTTTACAGCACCCGCCCTGATCGTCCTGGCCGTCGCCAATCACAATGCGCTCATTCCTTTCGGGTTTGCTGCCCTCTATCTGCTCTACCCCGTCTACGTCGTCGTGATCATCTCGCTGCTGAGCCTGCTGCTGGTGCGATTCATCCCGGTGGGGAGGGGCCGCGAGGTTCTGACCCTGTTTGGCGTGGTGCTGGCGCTGGGGATCAACTTGCTCAATTTTCTCCTCAACCCGGCCCTTCGCGACTCCGGCTTCACGCGTCGATCCCAAGCCCCGTCGTTGCCGGACATCCCGGTAGCCAGTGCGCCCTGGCTCCCCTCCGGCTGGGCCGGGCGAAGCGCGGACGCGATCTTGAGCGGTAACTGGCTCTCAGCGATCGGCTGGATCCTGCCCCTGCTGGCGGCCTCGGCGGCGATCTTTGTCGTCGGCACCATCATCAGCGGCCGGTTGTACCTGGCAGGGTGGATCCAGGCTGTCCCGCCGCGACGGCGCCAGACCGGGTCGGCGCGCGGGCGCCGACTTAAGGGCGCGTTGCCCTTGATCCATCCGGTGCTGGCGGCGATCGTCGTCAAGGACTGGCGGATGCGGACGCGAGACCTGGCCCAGCTGGTTCGGTTCGCCATGCCGGTCGCTTTTCTGTTCATCATCTTCGGACTGCGGTTTCCGCGACTGCTCGGCTCGATTCGAAGTCTTGGCGAGGGCCCGGCGGCCGCGATGCTCGGATTGATTCCCGCCTGGGTATTGCTGTTTTCCCTGAGCATCTCGCTGGGTCTGACCGCCGTCAGTCTGGAAGGTCCGGCGATCTGGGTCTTCGCCGCCTCACCCAACACCACGCTCCGCCTACTGCAGGGCAAGTGCTGGTCCACCGCGCTGCCCACCACCACCGTGGTGGCGCTGCTGGCCGTCATTGCCGAGATCTTCATCCGGCCCGGCTGGCTTTGGGCGGCCACCGCCGTCCTTCTGGCTATCGCCCAGGCCGCGACGCTCACTATCCTCATGGTTGGGATCGGCGCTGTGTTTGCTCGCTTCGACTGGACCGATGCCCGGCGCATGCTGCATCCCGCCGCCGCGTTCATTGGCATGACGTCGTTCGGCATCGTGACCGGCGCCAGCGCGTTGGTGCTGGGAATTTCCCTGGCCCTGGCCAGCGCCACCGGGTTCCCGGAATTCACGACCTGGCTGGCGGCGGTGACGGTGTCGATCGGCGGTGCGATCGCCGTCGCGGCGCTCGGCGTGCTGGTCGGCAACGAGCGCCTGCGCGGATTAGAGCTCGGCTGAGTCCTCCGCCATCGGGACCGGTTCCGCTTCGATTTTCGGCGTTACGCCCAAGCGGTGATGATGCCGGCAACGGGCCTCGTAGGTCGCCGCCCCGCCGATGACCACGAGTGGTGCGTCCGCCGATGCCGGCACCCCCTCGATCAGCCGCTGGGTGCGAGTCGCTTGGCGCGAGCCACAGCCTGGATACTGACAGGACGCCTGCAATTTGGTCAGCCGGTCCGCATAGGCGGCGAGCAGCGGCATCGGCCCGAAGGGACGGCTGAGAAAGTCGAGGTCGAGACCGGCGATGATCACGTGCTGGCCCCGGTTCGCGAGCTCTTCGGCCAGGCTGACGATGTTGGGCTCGAAGAACTGGGCCTCGTCGATCCCGATCACCCGCGTGTCATCGCGGACCTGAGCGTGCAACGCGGCCACATCGGGGACGGCGATAGCCGGAAAGCGGATCTCACGGTGGGACGCAACCGCCTCGATGGCGTAGCGGTCGTCGAGTGCAGGCTTGAACGCCTGAACGGTGAAGCCCGCATAGCGGGCCTGGTCGAGCCTTCGGATGAGCTCCTGCGTCTTCCCGCTGAACATGCAGCCGCTGATCAGGTCGAGGCTACCCGCCGGCTCGTCGAACCAAATCTCCTGGAAGGTTTGGGCTCGTGGTTCAGCGGTGTGATGGCGCCGGCACACCGGCAGGAACCGTTCCGGTGTCCCGTTCACGATCTGGAAGCGCTGGGTCCGGCTGGCCAGGTTCCGGCAGCCTGGCTGGGCGCAAACACCATCGTCGAGCTTCAACGCAAAATCGGCGGCACAGAGCAGGTTGGGCATCGGGCCGGCGGGTCGGCCGGCATAGTCCAGCTCCCAGCCGGCGGCCACCACATCCATCCGATGGATGGTGGCGAGATCGTTCAGTACCTCGACCAGCCGGTCGTCAAATTGCTGCGCATCGTCCACCGTGACGAGCTCGGCGGCCGGGTCGAGCTGGTTCAGCAGCGCGTTGGGATCCGCGCTCGCCGCCAGCCGTTGCATCCGGCGGCCCTGCCGGTGGGCCCGCTCAGCTTCAGCCTCCAACTTCTTGGTTTTGCCGGAGTGCGTCGGGCCAGAGAAAACGGTAAGGCTGCCAAGCCGGCGACGCTCGCGATCCTCCAGGTAGCGTTCGTTGATCATGCGGCTCAGTTTCGCTAACGCGGCGTCAGCTTCGGCGGAACTCTCCCTTGGCCTGCTCGACAAGGGCCGGATCGGACAGCAGGTCGGCGCCGGTCATGGCCAGGGCTTTGGCGGCGGCGATCATGGCCTGGTAACCCCGAGGCGAACCCGAGGCTTCCAGGAAGGCCTGCGAGTGGCCCGGAACTTCCGACGACGCGATACCGATCGTGGGATGCAGAGCCGGCACCACATGACTCACGTTTCCCATGTCGGTGGAACCGGCATTTTCCCAGGGAACACCCTCCACTGGGTCGATCCCGATACGCTGCAGGTTCTCCTCGAAGAGTTTCGCCAGCACCCCGTTGTTGCGCAGGTCGGCGTAGGGCGCGTCGTCGAAGCTCAGCTTGACGCTGCAGCCGGTAGCGAGCGCGGCCGCCTGGAAGATGTTCTTGACCTTCTGGACCAGCTCCTGCATGTAGGCCTCGTCGCGAGCGCGCACCAGGAATTCGCCGCTGGTCCGCTCCGGGATGATGTTGGGCGCGGTGCCGCCTTCTTTGAGGAACCCATGCAGGCGCGCGCCTTCCTTCATCTGCTGCCGTAACAGGCTGATCCCGTTGTACGCCAGGACGAAGGCATCGAGCGCATTGATGCCTTTTTCCGGGTCGCCCGAGGCGTGCGCGGCCTTGCCGGTGAACTCGAAATGCATGTGCGTCACCGCCAGCGCCCAGTGCAGGACCTGGGTACGGGTGTCGGGATGAACCATCATCGCGGCGTCGATCTGCTGGAAAATGCCAGCGCGGATCAGCCGGATCTTTCCCCCGCCGCCTTCTTCCGCCGGCGTCCCAACGACCAGCACGCGGCCGGGCACGCGCTCGAGCAGGTCGGCCAGCGCAATCCCCGCCCCGGTCGAGGCGGTGCCGATCAGGTTGTGCCCGCAGCCGTGTCCGAGACCGCGGAGCGCGTCATATTCCGCCAGGAAGGCGATCGTGGGCCCGCTGCCGTTTCGCCGGGTGGCCACAAAGGCCGTCGGGGTGTTCGCGACACCAATCTCGACCGCGAACCCGTATTTCTTGAGCAGCTCGGTGAGCCAGGCCACCGCCTGGCGCTCTTCATACGCAATCTCCGGGTTCGCGTAGATGTCGCGCCCAATCTGCTCCAGCTCGGGCCGGAGCGCATCGAGCCGAGTGCTGATCTCATCCTTCAGCTGGCTGATCGACGCCTGCGTAACAGACACGCTGGCCAATAATTGTATGGCGATGGCGGAACACACGACGCTCGAGCAGGCGTCCGACGACGAGCTGGCTCGGCGGGTACGCGAGATCATGGCGGAAATGGCGCCGCTGGAGGAGGCGCTCGGCCGGTTGCGCGCCCAGATCCAGCAGGTGGTCAGCGAGCAGAAGAAACGGGAGCGCTCCCAGCACCTGAAGGCGCGCATGCAGGTGCGCACCACCGTCGCTCAGGGCCAGATGCCGACGCTGCAGCAGGTGGCAGAAAGCTCGAACGACCTGGTCTTACCCGACGCATCCCTGGCGGGGCTGCGATTCTTCCGCGACAGCGGCACGGAGGTCGGGCTCGGCTACGCGACGGCGCGTGAGCCGACGGTCTGGATGACGAATGGATCCAGCACCGCCGCCGTCAAGACGGTCGCCGAGATCCGCTCGCGCTACGTCGAGGGCTGGGATTTCGGGACCGCGGCGCATCCCGGCGTGCGGATCCACGTCCCGAACAGCCGGACCGAGAAGATCCTGCAAGCTTCCGAAGTATTCATACGCCCGAGGGATTCCGTTTGAGCCAGGCTGCACCGAGAGGTTTTCGTTTCGAGCGCTTGACTTTCGTAAAAATGCCGCGATAAAATGCGGCAGCCCTACATGCGGTAGGCCCTGGCGCCAGCAGGCACAATATCTGGCCATGAGGTGAGTAGCCGATGTTCCTTTCGCGCCCACTAACCGCGCGCCTGCGGCCCCGTCTACTAGTTGGAGTGGCAGCCGGATTGGCGCTGTCAGCTCTCGGAACCGTCGCCCTGGCAACCGACAGTCCGAGCTCGAACGGCACGATAACGGCCTGCGTCAAGAAGAACGGCCAGGTGCGTTTTGTTAGCTCCGCCAGCCAGTGCAAACGGAATGAGACCGCCACCGTCTTCAATGTGAACGGGGCGTCTGGACCGCCTGGACCGCCTGGACCAACTGGACCGCAGGGACCGGCCGGGCCGCAGGGACCAGCCGGACCTCAGGGACCGGCTGGACCGCAGGGTCCGGCGGGCCCGACGGGGCCCGCCGGTAGCGCCAAGGCGTATGCGGTAGTCATCCCCGGCGCCACGCCCAGCTTTGTCGCTTCCAGGACCAAGAACTTCGACTCAGTAACCCATCTTGGATTGGGCACGTACTGCCTCAAGCCTTCAACGGGCATCGACCCGAATGGAAGCGCCGTCGTGGTGGGGCTCGAGGCACAGCTCTCGCAACTTGCCATAGGCTCAAACGTCCTTGAGGTTTACGACTACCAGGGCAACACAGACTGCCCGGGCGCGATTGAAGTTGTCACAGTCGCAAATCCCCAGTCTGGTGGCGGAGGCTCTGACAAGGTCGCCTTCACACTCCTGCTGACCTGACCCGCGGAGGGGAGGCCGCGCGGCCGCGGTCTCCCGTCCTGTGCCTCGCTGTCAGGTCAGCTCGATCGATCGGCCAAGGCGACCCCGGAGGAGCGGCCCGTCGGCTCGGTGGACGTGAACGTCGGGCACGTAGTCGAGCGGTCCACCCTCAAGCATCAAGCTGGCACGATCGACTTTGAGCTGGAACCGCAGCTGCCGCCGGTCGTCGGTAACCTCAACGTCGGACATCCCTTCAGCGCCGAGGTAGGCCTCGAAGCTGAGCGGATCCCAGCTACGCTCGTTCGTGAATTGCAAGTCGGGCCCGATCGCGAGAACGGCGCCGGACCGAACGAAAAGGGGTAGCGTCTCGAGCTCCGCTTTGTAGCGGATCCATCGCGGACCATCGAAACGCCGGTCACTCCAGTAGTCGTACCAGCCACCATCGGGCAGATAGACGTCGCGCGCGCCTTGCGGCTTGAACATTGGTGCGACGAGCAGGTCTGGACCGAGGAAGTACTCATCATCCACGTGATGCGTGGTTGGATCCGACGGGTGGTCGTAGACGAGCGGCCGCACCAATGGAGCTCCATCGGCCGCATGCCGCGCCGCGCTGTACAGGTAGGGAAGCAACCGGTAGCGCAGCTGGGCATAGCGCCGAAATATGGACAGGGCCGGCTCACCGTATGCCCACGGCTCGCGCGGTGCGGTGTGCCCATGGGCCCGAGCATGCGAGAAGAGCAGTCCCATCTGCGCCCAGCGCACATACAGCTCGGGAGTGGGCGGGTCCGTCAATCTGGGAATACCAAAAAAGCCGCCGATATCGAAGCTGGCGAAGGCCGCGCCCGACATGATCCAGCTGAGCGCGCCGCGCAGGCTGGCCGCCATGTCTTCGAAGGTGCATGCGGGATCGCCGCCCCAGTGCACCGGAGTGCGCTGCGAGCCCGCGTAGCCAGAACGTCCCCAGATCAGGCCGTAGTCGTGTACTTCCATCGTCGTCTCAAAGACGGCACGCTGGTAAAGCAGCGGATAGAGGTTGTGCAACTCCTCAGCCGGCGTGCCGTCATGGGCCACGGCGTCATCAGGCAGGTCCTCGGCGAAATCCGTCTTGATGACCGCGATGCCCATCTCCAGCAGCTGGCGGTTTTTTGCCTTGAACCACTCGACCGCGTCGGGATTCGTGAAATCAATAGCCGCGCTGGGTTTGGCGAAGCCATGCACCAGGGCCAGGCTCCCACCCGACTTGCTCTTCATCAGGAAGCCGCGACCTTCACCCTCGACGCGCATCTGCGAATCGAGCGGCACATACGGACTTTCCCAGAGGCTGACCCGGAACCCGAGCCCTTTGAGCTCATCGATCATGCCCCCGGGGTCGGGAAAGGCCGATTCGTCCCAAACGAAGTCGCCGTGATGGCCTTCGTGAAAGCGCATCCAGTAAGGATCGATATGGATGACGTCGCAGGGCACCCGCTCCTCGCGCATGCGGCGCGCCACGGCCATGACCTCTTCGCGGTTGCGATATCCCCAGCGGCTGATCCAGAAGCCGAACGACCAGTCGGGCGGCACCGCCGGTGCGCCAGTGAGCTGCTGATAGCCCCGGATCAGCGGCACCATCCCATCACCAAGGATCAGGTAGAGGCGCAAATGATCCGCCCGGGCGGTAACCTGCCAGGCTGCGACGGACGATTGGCCAAGCTCGTAGTAGAGCGGCGCCGTCATGTCGAAAAAGGCGGCGTAGCCTTGCGAACTCAGTAGGAGGGGGACGTTTTTATACGCACGATCGCTGCGCACACCGAAGGCATCGACGGTCCACGAGGCGAACGCCTGGCCGCGACGGTCCAGCGCGCCGAAGTGTTCCCCGAGTCCGAACAACGCCTCTGCCGGCTTGAGCCCCGCAGTCAGCCAGCGCAGCCCGCGCGCGTGCCCGGTGGGGAAGTGGTGATAGGCGCCGCGGATGTCCTGGTCGTGCGGCTCCTCAACGAAGCGCTCGGCTCCGGAGGCATCAGTCAGCCGTAGCCGGTACGGATCGCGGTCGATCGTCAGGCTGACGGCCGAGGTTCGCACCGCCCAGCCGGTCGCCGTCTCTTCGAGAGCCCACTCGGCACGAGCGGGTGCCTCCGCCGCAAGCAGCCGTGATGGCCGAGCCGGGCCAGGCCCGATGTGCAACCGCACGATATGTGGAGCGACCGGGCGGACTTCGATCGGAAGCCGCCGCTCACGATCGTCCTCGGCGATGACATCCAGCCGGTCGGGCCGCGCTCGCACGGAGAGCACCCGCTGGATGCGGCGCGGGTCCCTGGGCTGGAAATCAGAAGCCGGCCGGGCCGGCTGGGCGGCGCGCGCTACCAGCCGCGCTCGATCCACTCGTCGAGGTGAGGGCGCTCACGCCCGATCGTGGTGGGCTTGCCGTGTCCCGGTAGAACCTCGGTGTCATCGGGCAGCGTGAAGAGCTTGTGCCGGATGCTCTCGATGATGGTTGGAAAGCTGGCGTACGGATTGGCGGTATTTCCGGGACCTCCCGGGAACAGGGTGTCGCCGGAAAACAGTCGCTCGGCGGCGACGAAGCAGATGCTGCCAGGGGTATGCCCAGGCGTGTGCAAAGCGACCACCTCGTAATCGCCGAAGCGAAATCGCTCGCCGTCCTCGACGCGATGATCGGCCTTGATCGGCATCATCGACTCGTCGGCCACGTGACAGGTGAACTGGGCATGCGTCTGCTCGCGCACCGGTTTCAACGCCTGGAGGTGGTCGGCGTGTCCGTGGGTTGTCAGGATGTGACTGACCCGCAAGCCCTCGAGCTCCTTGATAATGCGCGGCGCGTCGTTGGCTGCGTCGATCAGCAACGCCTGCTTGCTCTTCGGATCGCTCAGAACATAGACGTTGTTGTCGTACGGTCCGACGGAAAACGTTGTAAGCCGGAACACGAAATTCAGTCTAGCGGGCCTTCATACAATTGGATCGATGGCCCAGGAACGGCGAATTGGCATGCACATGCGGACCGGCCGCGGTCTCGACAAGGCCATCGAGATGATCAAGACGCTGCAGCTCAAGGCCGTCCAGATCTTTACCGGCAATCCGAGCGCCTGGCGATCGGCGCCGGTCGATCCGCAAGCGACCGCGTTCTTCAGGCGCTCGCTCGAGGCGCTCGATGTCCGGCCGGCGATGTCGCATGCCATGTACCTCATCAACCTTGCCAGTCCGAATCCAAACTTCATGAAGAAATCACGAGCGGCGCTGGCCGCGGAGCTGGTCCGGGCGGAATCTTATGGCTGTCAGTACGTCGTCACCCACGTGGGCAGTCACATGGGTGACGGCGCGCAGGCCGGGATCGACCGGGTGGTGGCGGCGCTCGACGACGTCCTGAGCGCCGGCGGATCGACGACCTGCCTGCTCGAGACCTCCGCCGGCGGGGGCGCATACGTCGGCGCGAAATTCGACGACCTGGCCCAGATCCTCACCAGGCTGCCCCAGCACGCCGCCCGTCTGGGCGTGTGCTTCGACACCGCGCACGCCTACGCGTCCGGCTATGACGACGGCGGCGCGGACGGCATGGGCGCCACGCTGGACCAGCTGACCGCCCTCATTCCGGCACAACGGATTCGCGCCTGCCACTGCAACGACACGACGGTGACACTCGGTGGGAAGGCGGATCGGCATGTGAACATCGGACAGGGCAACATCGGGCTCGAGGGCTTCCGGGCGTTGCTGCAGTATGAGCCGCTGGCCCATTGCGCGTTCGTGCTGGAGACCCCCGGCGAGGAGATGCTGGAGGGACTCGAAAATCTCACCACGCTGCGGTCGCTGGCGTGAGTGAACCCCTTGAGGCGGTGCTCTTCGACTACGGGCACACGCTCATCTATTTCGACGAGCGTCCCCATTCGGCGCTGGTCGGTGCCTATGAAAAGGTCAACCGGCTGCTGGCCGACACCCTGGAGCGAGAAGTCCCGGCGGCGCACGTTCTCATCGAGCAGGTCTCGAAAGCGGTCGACGACGAGATCCAGCGCGATTACGCGGCCGGGCGTCCTGAGGAGGTCGAGATCGCGGCGATCTACGACCGCGCGCTCCGGGCTTTGGGCCTGGAGCTGGAGCCGGCGCTGATCGAGCGCGTCATGGAGCTGGAACAGGATGGCTGGCTGAATAGTGTCCATGTCGGTCCGGACGTCGTGGGAACGCTCGACATACTCCAGCGGCGAGGGTTGCGCATGGGTTTGGTGTCCAATGCCGCCTACTTGCCCCGGCTGATGAAGGCACAGCTGTCCGCCCTGCGCCTTCAGTCCTTCTTTGAGGCCGTCAGCTTCTCCTCTGAGGTCGGCGTGCGCAAGCCACACCCCCGGATTTATGCCGACGCGCTCTTAAAACTCGGGGTCGAGGCTCGGCGCGCCCTTTTCGTGGGCGACCGGGTGAAGGAGGACATCCAGGGGCCCAAAACGCTGGGGATGCGAGCGGTGCTGACCCGGGAGTGGCGCCAGGAGGAGGACCCCGGCCTGGCCGATTTCGTCATCCAGCGGCTGGGAGAGCTGCCGGCCATCATCAGCCGGCTCACGCCCAGGGCGCGGTCACCCGATACCTATAATGAGGTGACGTCGCGCGAGTAACTTCGCGGATGGGTTCTGGAGGTAGGGGCGGTGGACTTCCGCGAGTATCTGAAGCGCAAGTGTCGCGAGCAGAACATTTCCCTGCACCGACTGGCGGTCCGCTGCGACCTCAACCAGATTTATTTCTACCAGGCCGTCAACAAGAACAAGGAAAATCCGCCGCCCTGGGTGCTGCGCCGGGCTGCACCGCACCTCGGCGTCACCTACGTTGAGCTGATGATCGCGGCCGGGCATCTGACGGAGGACGACCTGCGCGCCTATGGCAGCCCCCCGCCAAAACCCTCTGAAAAAGAACGCGAGCGGGAACGGGAGAAGGTGTCGGTCTAACCCGCCCCAGGGGGGAAAGCGCGGCCCGCCGGAAGGAGGGGTTGGCGTTGGATCGGAAGAGGGGGGACGGGAATCAGGGACGCCGGCGGGCCTAGCCAGCCCGGGGATCATAGCAACGCGTTCCGCGCGCGACACGCCATTTGCAAACGTGTAACCGGGCTGTTACAGCCTCTTAGGAGGTCGATAGACTGGCATCGTGCGCCGGGTCGTGATGCACGTCGATCTCGATGCGTTCTACGCCTCCGTGGAACAGCTTCGCCGCCCGGACCTCCGCGGCAAGCCCGTGATCGTGGGCGGCGCGGGCATCCCCGGCGAGCGCGGCGTCGTGGCGGCGGCGTCCTACGAAGCCCGCCCTTTCGGGGTTCGGTCCGCGATGCCGCTCAGCCGTGCCCGGCGGTTGTGCCCGAAGGCGATCTTCGTGCCCTGCGACTTCAAGGCGTACCGCGAGGCGTCCACGGCGGTTTTCAGGATCCTCGATCGCTACTCGCCGGTGATCGAGCCGATCGCGCTCGATGAGGCGTACCTGGACATCAGCGGTCAGGAGGCGCTCATGGGACAGCCGGACTCCGTCGCGGTGCGCTTGCGCGATGAAGTCAAGGAGCGCTGCGGGCTCGACCTCAGCATCGGTGTGGCCAGCTGCAAGCTCGTCGCCAAAGTCGCCTCCGAGCTGCGCAAACCCCGCGGTCTCGTCGTCGTCCAGCCGGGCCATGAGGCGGCCTTTCTCGCTGCCCTGCCACTGGCCCGGCTGCCCGGCTGCGGGCCGGCCACCGCCCTTCGGCTGGAGCGTGTTGGTGTCCGCACCATCGGCGAGCTGGCGGCCCTCCCCGATCCACTGCTGGGCGAGCTGTTCGGGCAGTACGGCCGCGTCCTCGGGGCCCACGCTCGTGGCATCGATCCCAGCCCGGTCCTCCCCCCCGGCGATCCCAAGAGCATCTCGCGCGAGGTCACATTCGATCATGACCAGTTAAACGCCGCCAGGGTAAGGTCGACCGCGCTCCGTCTGTTGCAGGACGTGACCCAGAGCCTCCGGGCGCACGGGCTCTCGGCCCGGACCGTGGTCTTGAAGATTCGCTATCAACCGTTCGACACCCAATCACGGCAGGCCACCCTGCCCTACCCGACCGACCGAGACGACCAGATTGCCGCTGCCCTGCGCCAGCTGCTGGAGACGCAATTGGATGTCTCGCGGCCGATCCGGCTGATCGGGGCGGGCGTGAGCAACCTCGAGCCGTGCGCCACGCAGCTGAGCCTGCTGGAAGGACGGTCATCGAGGCTGGCCCAGCTCGACGAGCGACTCGACGAGCTGCGCGATCGATACGGTGACCATGTGATCGCCCGCGGTGCTGCCGCGCGGACACAGCAGAAAGATATGCGGCGCGACGACCTCGACGCCCTGCGGGAGCCAGGACGATGAGCGCCGCCCGCGCCCCCAGGCTGACCCACCTCGGACCGGGTGGCGAAGCACGCATGGTCGACATCTCCGCCAAGCCCAGCAGCCATCGGGAGGCCCGCGCGCGGGGAGCCGTCAAAATGAGCCTGGCAGCCTTTGAAGCGATAGTGGGTGGCAATCTTCCAAAAGGTGAAGTCATCGCAACCGCGCGGATCGCGGGCATTCAGGCAGCCAAACGCACCAGCGAACTCATCCCGATGTGTCATCCCCTGGCATTGACCGTGGTCGACGTCGACTGCGTGCCAGACCGCGGTCTGCCCGGCATCCGGATCGAGGCACATGTGCGCTGCGAAGGAAAGACCGGAGCCGAGATGGAAGCGCTGACCGCGGTCGCCACGGCGGCACTGACCGTTGTCGACATGGCGAAAAGCGTCGACCGGTGGATGACTATCGATGACGTGACGCTGGTCTCAAAGCGCGGCGGGAAGAGCGGGGCGCTGCGTCGGCCGGGCTGATTATCCCTTCAGGGACTTCATGGCGGCGTCGTAACCCTTTTGCAGATGGGCGTAGGTTTTGACCTCGTAATCGGCGGGCAGCGCAGCCTCCAGTGCAGTGAGCGTCTTGAGCCCCGCTTGCACCGCGTCCGAGTATTTCTTGGTAGCGGCGGCGTCCTTGTTCGCGATCGCTTGCACCAGGCTCTCGGTGTTGCTCACCAGGTCATTGAATGCGCTGATCTGTTTGGCCAGCGCATCCGGGACGCCGGGCGCGTGGTCGAGTGACATGGCGAGCTGGAGTTTCTGCTGGGCGTCAGGGTAGGGTGCGCCGGCACCGGCGAGGTCGTGCTTGCCGATGGCGGCATACATCTTGGTGAAATCGATCATCGCGTCGAGCGCCGGCATCATGACCTTGCCCTGGTTGGAGCCCGCGGTGAGAGCCTCATCGGCCTGCTTGAGCCCATCGAGAGCGGTCTTGAGCCGCTGGCGCTCAGCCGCGATCGCGGCGCCCGATGGCGGCGCGACGAACTGGAGCACCACCAGCCGCTGGTCGGCGCCACGCAGGGCGGCCTCGTCGGCCTGGACGATGGCCAGCGCATTGTCGATCGACTGAAGGTCCTTCACCGCCTGGGCTTTGAGCCCAGCCAGATCCGTCGCGCTGGAATCCGGGGCGAAGAAGCTGGCGAAGCCCGCGTCAATCTTCGACTGGTGGATGACCGCGGTGGCCACTGCCTGGTCGGCGCCGGCAATCTGGCTCGAGGCGAGCGCCGGCGTGACACCAAGGAGCAGCACCATCAGCCCCACCACGCCCAGGATCGCGTAGGCAAGCTCTTGCTGGTAACGCACCACGATAGGCGGCAGCGCCATGGGGACGGTGAAGGTCTGGCCGAAGAGCCGCAGCGCTGTCGACCCAGAGGCCGGCGCGTCGGCGGCGTAGGTCGGATAGCCTGGAGCCTGCCCGTAGGCCCCTGGCTGCTGGGGATATCCCGGCCCCTGAGCGTACCCCGGCGGGGCGTACGTCGGATACGGCGAGCCTGGCTGACCCGGCTGTCCCGGATAGCCATTCGGCGCTCCCGGGTACTGGGGCATCTGCGGGTATCCCTGGGGAGGATAGTTGGGCGCGCCGTACGGCGCCGGCGCCGGAGGCTGCTGCTCCTGCCCCTGGGGCGGGTAGCCCGGCGGGGCGTAGCCTGGCGAAGGCGGCGGCAGGGCGTTGCGGCAATTGGCGCAGGCCTGGGCGCCTGGCGGGTTCCAGGTGGCGCCGCAATACGGACACGGTGCGGATTGGTAGGCCTGCATAGCTGCGCCGCGGCGCTACCCATGCAACTGGCCGGCCGGGGAATTCCTTTCGGGCAGGCCCGGCCGCCGGGCGCTACTGCAGGAGCTCGTTCAGGTCGGCCGCGTTACGGACGGCGTAGTCGGAGTAGCAGTTGTTCATGACGGCGTGCACCTCGCCGGCCTGCGCCGCCATATCGCCGAGCTTGGGCACCCAGGCCTTCAGCTCGCTGGGCTGGTAGAGATAGCGGAATTTTTCCGCGGTGCTGATCCCTTTTTTTTCCCAGGTCTCCCGATTGTGTCCGTGGAAGCGCACCATGCCGAGGGGCGCGGTCACCGCCACCACCGGCGGCACGCTCGAGCCTAACCCCTGCGGCTCATCGACCACGACATAACTCAGGCCGCGCCCCTTCAAGAACTCGAAAACCCGCTGGCGCCGCTCCTCCTTCAACCAGGACGCCTGTCGAAATTCGATCGCGATCCTAAAGTCGGGCAGCCATTCGCGCAGATCCTCCATGAACCGGTAGGAGGCCGGTGACGGCAAGAACCACTTGGGGAACTGGAAGACGATCGCCCCGAGCTTGCCCGCATCCTGCAACGGCTGCAGGCCCTCGCGGAACCGATCCCACACGCGTTCCTTTTCCTTGGGGCCCAGGTCCTTGAAGTACAAGTTGCGCTTCGAATCGGAGAGCTTTTCGCGAAGATCCTTCGGCAAGCGTGTCGCCGGGGCCGGATGCTGGGTGAGCAGCGCATAGGCCTTGGCGTTGAAGGTGAAATCTTTTGGCGTGCGCTCGACCCACAGCTGCGCCGTCCTCTCGTTGGGGATGGCGTAGAAGGTGCTGTCGACCTCGACGATGGGGAATTTCGAGGCGTAGTAGCGCAGCCGATCCTCCGCGGTTGTCGCGGTCGGCGGATACCATCCGCTCTTCACCAGGGTTGGTTCGGTCCAGGATGAGATCCCGACCTTGATCCGGCCCATCAGCTAGGACGGTGCGCGGCCGGCGTATCGCTGACCTGGTTGCGCAGGGTGCGCAGCCCGTGTGGCAGCGCCTCCATCACGGCCTCGAGGCTGTCGGCAACGCCGCGTGGACTGCCGGGGAGGGCGAGCACCAGGGTGCGCCCCACAACCCCGGCCAGCGAGCGTGACAGCATGGCATGCGGCGTCTTGCGCAAGCCCGCGGCGCGCATCGCTTCGGCAATGCCCGGGACGACGTAGTCGAACAAGGGTTCCAGCGCCTGCGGCGTGACATCTCTCGGACCGAGCCCGGTACCCCCCGTCGACACGATCAGATCCGGGTCCGTTGCTCGCAGCCACTCACGGACCTGATGTTGAATGTGTTCCACGTCGTCGGTGACCACCGCGCGACCGACGACATCGGCGGGAATGCGAGCGAGCGCCTCGCTGATCTTTTCGCCGCTCTCGTCGACGCGCTCCCCGCGCGCGCCCTTGGTGCTGACCGTCAGGATGCAGGCGCGAAAGCTCATCCCAGCAGTCTAGAAGCCCCCACCTGGCCCTCCCCCTCGAGCGGGGGCAGGGATAAACTGGCGGTCAGCCTTCGGCGCGGTAAGCGGCGTGGGCCGCGATCGTGCGGCAGAAGTCCGTCACGGCTCCGCTCACATCCATCAGGTCGCGATAGCCAAACGAGACGCAATGGTCGAAGGGCGGAAAGCGCACGACGGTCGAGGCCGGCGCGACGTCTGCGTCGTACAGCACCAGGACCGGACGTCCGCGGCCGAGCAGCCAACCGGCTTCAAACCCGACGCCGATGCTGCGACCGGTCATCTCCACGCAGCCGGCGTCGGCCTCGAGCAGCTCGCGATGCATCATCTCGGCGACCAGCTCCGGCCGGTCCAGGCCGGGTCGGTACTCCGGATCGGCCACTCGCTCGGCAAGTATTCCGGCACCGTACTCGACCAGGGCGCGGTGAGCCAGCTGAATCGCCTCCAGGCTGCGCGGGCCGAGCTCGCCGCTGACGGCGCGGCCGAGATAGACCTTCATCGTTCGATCACGGTGGGCGTGGGCTTCCGCTTCGGCCGCCAGAGCCCGACGATCAGCATCACCATCCCGAGCACCGGGTCGAAGGGCAGCACGATGCCGCCCAGGAGCGCGCTGATCCAGCGCGGCCGAAAGCGCCGCATGGCCGAATTATCGGACATCTTCGGGAGGTATGACGGCCTCGCTAGATGCCATTGCGTCGGCCGGTTCGTTCTCCACGTCGAGGCCCTCGTCGTCATCGAGGTGCACGCCGTCCGTCGCGGGCTCCCCCTTACGCCGGCGCGCCGGCCGCTCGGCCGACAGCGATCGGACATCGAGACCCTGACGAAGCAGGTGAATGCTCTCGAGAAAAGACAGCCGTTCGACCAGCCAGCCGACCCGGTAATGAACCGCGAACCAGGTTTCGTGAGGCGGGGGGTGACGGTGACGGCGTCGCCAGCGGCCGACCGCCTCCTTGAAGGTGGGGGCAAAGCCACCGTCTCCCCGACGATCGGCGCCCGGATTGCCTGACACGGACGGATTCTAGGGATAATGCCGACGTGCGGCTCAGCGAGATCATGGCCCTGGCCAACCGACTCGCGCACTGTGCGCAGACCCCTGCCGACTCCCAGGTCTATCTCGACGGAGATGTGCGTCGAGTCTACGTCGCCATCGATGTCGACGTCGGCGAGCTGCTGCTGGCGCAGCGTCTCGGCGTCGACGGCGTGATCGCCCATCATCCAATCGGTTCCCACGCCCGGCTTGGCCTCCCGGTCGTGATACAGCGGCACGAGGCGCAGATGCGCGCCGAAGGCATCCCGGCCGGGATCGCGCACGAGGTGATGCTCACCCGACAACGGCCGGTTGCGCATGCGCTCCATACCGCCAACTACGACCGCGTGGTCGCTGCCGCGCAACAGCTGGCGATGCCGATGATGAATATTCACCTGGCCGCGGACCTCATCGGCCGGCAGTTCTTCATCGATTTCGTGGGCCGGGTCGTCGACGCCCATGCCACCACCGCGGGCGAGCTGATCGGCGAGCTCAAGACCATTCCCGAAATGGAGGCCTCGCTGGTTCAGCCCGAACTGTGGCTTGGTACGGCAGAAAATCCCGTGGGCCGCTGGGTCGTCCAGATGGCGGCCGGCACAAATGGTGGCGCGCCGGTCTACCGCACGTATTATGAACACGGCATTGACACCATCCTGGCGATGCACATCGACGATCGGGACCTCCGCGAACTGGAGCAGCTGCAGCGCCCGAAGGCAAATCTCGTGATCACCGGCCACATGCCCAGCGACTCGATCGGGATGAACCGGGTGATTGAGGCCCTGGAGCAGCGAGGCCTCGAAGTTATCGTGGGTTCCGGAGTTATACGGGTTTAGACAACCATCGAGGAGGACCGCTTGGACGAATCACCTCGCGCATACAGCAACGAAGCGGAGCGCCGCTACCACCTGCGTCGGCTTGACGATCTGCTCGAGGCGCTGGAGCGGCTCAACCTGGCGGAAGCCAAAGAACTCCCGACCGTCGTCAAGGATCGGATCGAGAAGGAAGGCATCACGGTTGACCCGGAGACCAGTTTCAGCCGCCTGATCGAGCTGGTCTGGGCGCAGCAAGAGAAGTACCTGATCGACCTCAAGGCCGATCGCCGTAAAGGATCCCGTCGGGTCGGCGACGGCGTCGTGGCCTCCCATCGCGTGCTTGACGCGTTCATCCTTGGTCGCTTGAACCTAGCGGGAAAACGCCGCAGGCGTTTGACAGGCTAGCCCCGTTACGCGAGCTCATCTCGGCTGCGCCGAAGCGCACTTAGTTCAGAGACTTTAAACGCGGCCGAAAGGCCGGCTCGCCCTGCGGGCTCGCTAGGCAGCTTTGTAGCGACTGAGTTCTTGTTCCAGCTGCTGGATCCGGAAGAGCAGCTGGTTGATGTAGCGCTCGCGACCCATCAGCCGGGTGTTCATCGATGACGTCGCCTGCAGCTGTTCCTTGACCCGGTCCCAGCGCCGCACGTTCTGGATCGCGACCGCCGCCTGCTCGGCAAACGCCTTGAGCTGCTCCAGGTCGGCGCTCGGAATCGGATCGAGCGTGTCGCGGTACACGTTGAGCACGCCGCTGACCTGATCCGAAACCTCGAGCTCTGACCGGCTCAGCAGCGCGCCGTCCTCCGACAATTCCTGATGGGCCAGCGGGCCGCACAGCACCGAGGCAATCATTTTGAGTCCGGCTTTCTCAACGGTCTCGACCAATGCCGGCGGCAGCATTTCACGGATCGGTGAGACCCACGGCTTTCCGGTCCGCATCACGTCACCCGCGGCGGGCGCGCCCCAGGCAATCCGCTGCTCGATCACCGCATCGGACACGCCCACCGAGCCGGTTACCTCAAGCTCCAGGGTTTTCTGGTTGCGCAGCGCCAGCAGGGCGGCCTTTCCACCCACAAGCTCCTTGGCGCTGGAAAGCACGAATTCGATGACCTGCTTGGTGTCGTTGGCGGTCGAGAGCTCGCGCGCCTTGCGGACCAGCGTGGTCAACCGGTCCTCTCGATGCTTGAGCAGGTCAACCAGCCGCGCATTGATCAGGGCGTTCGCGGCGTCGGTCGCGACCCGTGCGAGATTGCGTAGATCATGCTCGGTGAACGGGTCAGTGGCCGGCCGCGCCACCGTCAGCACGCCAAGCCCCTCCTTGTCGGCGAGCAACGGAACGGCAATAAAGGAGCGGGGCTGATGCTTCGGGTCGGATGCCTTGAAGCGAGGGTCCGACCGCGTGTCTCGCACCAGGACCGGTTCCCGATGCGACAGGGCCCACCCGGCGATCCCTTCACCGACCTTGAAACGGGACATTTCGCTGACCGCGATCGGGCTGTTGCGAGCGGCCTCGACCTTGAGCTCCTCCTGGAGCTCATCGACCAGGGCCAGCGTGCCGCGCTCGAAACGGACCAGCTCGGAGGCCGCGTCCAGCACCCCATCGAGGGCGAGGCGCCACTCGACGGATGAGGAAAGTCGCTGGGCCGCCTTGATGGTGGCCTGCGATGACTTCAGCGCGGACTCGGCCTCCGCTAGTTGCGCCCGCGCCACGTCCCAGCGGGCGGACAGGGCGTCGAACTCGAGTTGCAGGTGATGCTGGGCCGCCTGCGCTTCCAGCGCGCGGTCGAGATCGGCCCGGAGTTTTCCGTTGCCGCGCTTGAGCTGCTCGATCTCGGATTGGAGGCCGCTGATGCGCGCCTCGACGCCGTCCTGGTCAATCTGCAGCGCGGCGACCTCGGCGTCCCGCGCGGCGATCGTCGCATGCGCGCCCGCCAGCTGAGCGGCAAGCCGGTCGCGCTCCGCCGTGGCGTTCGCCCGGCTGCGCGTCAGGTCGGCGAGGTGGACGCTGAGGTCCTGTCGCTCACGATCGAGCGCCTCATAGGCCGTCTGCAGCGTCGATTGCCTGTCGACGATCTGCTCCAGGTCGTGGATCCGTCCCACCTGCTCACCCGAGACGGTTCGCTGCTCCGCCACTTCGGTCTCCAGCGCGGAGGCTCGTCCACGCTGGCGGCTCAGCTCCTGCTCGGTCTGCTCGAGCAGCTTCTGGTTGCGCTCCAGGACGCGGCCCTGCTGGCGGTGCGCCTTGAGAAGCTCATTCAGGTCCTGGCGCAGGCGGGCCTGGACCGCGCTGGCATCGTCGAGCGCCAGGTCCGCAGTCCGGGGTTCCGGCGGAAGGTCGGCCGCCCGCCGCGCCGGTCCGGCGGAGGGCGCTGGGCTCTTGAGCGGAGACGCCTTGGCTGCGGACGGTTGGACCGAGGGCGCCGGTTTTTCCGGGGGCTGCGGCCGCCGGGACAACCACTTCGGCATGGCTCAGTCCGCCGTCGCGCGCAGTGCCGCGTCGCCGCCGGGGGCACGCGTCTGCCCCTCGATCACCTGCAAGCCACTCTGGCCGAAAACCTCGATGGGGAAGTCCTCACCGTTGGCTTTCAGCCGTGGCAGCAGCTTGGGGATCACGCCCGTCCACCGGAAGGTCCCGAGCACATTGCCCTCCTCGTCGATGCCCGACTGGTCGAAGAGACAGATGTCCTGTACCTGGATGTTGTTGCCGGTGATGCCGATGATCTCCGAGATGTGGGTGACCACGCGGCGGCCATCGCGGAGTCGGGCCTGCTGCACCATCAGCGTGATGCCGCCGACGATCTGTTCGCGAATGGCCTGGAAGGGGAGGTCGGAGCCACCCATGATGACCATGGTCTCCAACCGGTTGAT
>VBEE01000007.1:0-15801 GCA_005881715.1 Chloroflexota bacterium
AGGACCTCGACCAGTGGTCGCAAAACCGCGGGCTCGCCTCGACCAGGATCACCCAGGTTGTGGCGCCGGGCACCATGAAGCGTCCGGAAAACAAGCGTCAGGACCCACAGGGTTGGTACGGCGAGGAGACACTCGACGTCCAGGCGGTCCACGGGATGGCGCCCGCCGCGAGCATCATCTACGTCGGTGCTCCGAATAACTACCAGGACCTCGACGCCGCGCTGAACCACGTCGTCGACCGTCACCTGGCGTCGATCGTCACCAATTCCTACGGCTTCCCCACTGAGTTCCTGCCGTTCGGCTTCATCAAGCCTTACGAGGACACGATTCTGCAGGGAGCCGTCGAGGGAATCGGGATTTACTTCTCGTCCGGCGACAACAGCGACGAGTCGCTGTCCGTCGGTTACGTAACGGCCGATTGGCCGGCGTCGAGTCCATACGTGACGGCAGTGGGCGGAACAAGCCTGGGCGTCGCCCAGGACAATGGCCGCGCGATCGAGACCGGCTGGGGTACCTACACCTCGAGCCTGAATCCCGGTACCGGCGCCTGGTCAACCCCCGCGTGGCTCTATGGTGCCGGTGGTGGCGTGAGCCGGCTCTTTGCTGAGCCCTCCTACCAGAGCGGCGTCGTTCCAAGCAGCGTCTTTATGGCGCAGGGTCATACCGGCCGCGCTCTTCCCGATATCGCGGCGTTCGGTGATCCGAACACCGGCTACTTGATCGGGCAGACGCAAACCTTCCCCGACGGGACTGTCAAATATTCTGAGTTCCGGATCGGCGGTACCAGCCTGTCATCGCCAATCATGGCGGGGATCATGGCACTCGCCGACCAGGCGAAGGGTTCGCCGCACGGGTTTGCCAATCCGGTTTTCTACGCGCACGCGGCCGCCTTCTACGACGTCCGTCACATGAGCGGTGCCGTCGTCCGAGTGAACTACGTCAACAGCGTCGATGCGTCGAACGGCCTTCAGTACCGGTTGCGGACCTTCGATCAGGGTCTGAGTCTGAAGACGACGGCTGGCTGGGACGATATCACCGGACTCGGGACGGCGACCAGTTCGTTCATCGGCGCGCTGAGTCACTAGTCGTCAGATCAAAAGAGGGCCGGGCCGGTGCCGGCCCTCTTTTTTGTTTATGCCGGAGCGGTATAGCGCTGCTCGATCGCGTCGCGGATGAGCCGCCGGCCTTCTCCGGCGGGCTTGTCGCCAAGCGCCTCAGCTTTGCGGGCTGCCGCCTCCAGTTCCCGATCTTTGATGGCCGTCTTGAACCATCTGGCGTAATCACCCCGGCGCAGGTGATGGAGCCAGGTCTCATCGTCGACTCCGTCGGCGATCTGCAGAAACATGGCGAGGTTCTGGGCGCGCAGGTTCAGCCGGCCGTCGGGGCCGCGGAAGTAGAAGGCGTTGGGTCCAAGGTCTCCTGCCGCGTACTTCCGAAGGTGGCGCTGGCGTTCGAGCTGGCCCGGCAGGATTCGGAAACGGCGCGGCGGTCCGTCGCGCCGCGACCAGATCAGCGCTTCGCCGGGTGCGAGGCTGACGTCCGTCTTTCCACCGAAGGGTCGGAGCACGTCCGCAGGTGCGCCCATGGCGAGCACGACATCGATCTGGTTGCAGACGTCCTTCGCCAGCGCCTCCGGGTGGACGGTGATCAGTAGCGTGCTGGTGAGCGCCTGGGGCAGCGTGACGTCGACCTGCCCCCACGACGAAGGAAGAAGGTGATGAGCCTCGTCCACCACCATCCAGTGAGGCCGGCCGGTTCGAGCTCGCAACTCGTGCACGCGAGGGAGGAGCTGCTCGAAGAATTCGGGGCGCTCCGGCAGCCGGAGTCCCAGGAGGTTGATGGCCACGTTTTCGTGCGGACCCTCGAGGATGCGCATCACCTCGCCGATCGTTGGTGGCCGGTCGGGCGCTCCAATCGTCACGGCCACGGCGAAGTTGTCGTAGTCTCCCTCGGGATCGACGATGCAGAACTGGTACCGCTGGTCGGCTAAGCGTTCCAGGAATCCGCGAGCGAGAGATGATTTGCCGCCCCCCGAGGGACCGGCGAGAATGACGCCGGATCCATAGGGGCTGAGAACGACGGGATCGTCGCCCGCGTGCCCCAGCAGGATCGAATGGCGGCGCAAGGTTGCAGCCTCGAGCGCGTGCAGGTCGTTCGAGATCAGCGCCTCGATCACCTCGCGCACGCCCACGCTGGCGCGACCTTCGGTCACGTGGTCGGCGCGCTGCTTGACGGCATCCAGCGCGTTGGCGACCGCAACGCCGCATTCGCAGACCGACAGAAAGGCGTGGTCGTTCTCGGCATCGCCGATGCCCACGACGTTGTGGGGAGACAGCGAGAATTCGTCGAGCGCCGCCTGGAGTCCGCTCGCCTTGTTGACCGACGACGGTAAGACCATCACCGAACCCTTGTTGAAGATCACCTGGAGCTCGAGGCCCAGCTCGCGGATCACCTCGATCACCACGCGCTCGTTGGGCTGCTCGGTGGCGACGACCACCTGGCCCACGGCGAGCGGCTCGACCCCACGTCGCCTCAGCTCCTCCACGAAGCTGGAGGGCGGAGGATCGGCGAGGCGGCGAGTCTCGCGACGTTCCGGTCGATAGATCAATGCCCCGTTTTCTCCTACGACCAGGTCGAAGAGTGGCAGCTCCGGAAAGACGCGCGCCAGGTCGTCCATCTGGCGGCCGGTGACGAGGATCAATTTTCGACCGCTGGCCTTCAGCCGCCGCAACGCGTCGACCGTCTCGCCATCGACCACGCCGTGATGCGCGAGGGTGCCGTCGTAGTCGGTCGCAAAGGCCAGGTAGCGCATCAGTCCATTTTCCGGGCCGAGCCGCTCCCGACGCTGGCAGCGGGCTCCGGTTCGACGCCGGTCGCCAGGATGATCCGGATGGGGCGGTCGTGCCGCAGGTAATCCCAGGCCCAGGATCCCAGGGCGCTGAGTCGATTGCGGAATCCGATCAGGTAATAGATGTGCACGAACAGCCAGGTCAGCCATCCGAAGAATCCGGTGATTTCCAATCCCCCGGGCAGATGCGCCACCCCGGCGTTGCGTCCGATGGTCGCCATCGTTCCCTTGTCCAGGTAGTGGAACGCCGCCCGCTCGCGCGTATCGCCGCGGATCGCATCCAGGATCGCCGCGGCCACATAGCGTCCGCCCTGCATCGCCGGCGGCGAAAGCATGGGCAGCTCGCGTTGGTCGCCGAGTTCCGGTGATGCGACATCACCGATGGCGTAGGCGCCCGCCGCTCCTGCTATCCGCAGCCGCGCGTCGACCCGGATACGCCGGTCGCGAAAGCGGGGAGGGGAAGGCTCGCCGACCGGGTCGTTCGGCCGGACGCCCGCCGACCAGATGATGGTGCGGCTGGGTATCACGGTGCCGTCCGAAAGCGCGACGCCCTGCTGGTCCGCCGTCTTGACCAGGGCATTGGTGCGTACATCCACCCCGCGCCGCTCGAGAACGCGCTGGGCATAGCGGCCCAGGTGCTCGGAGAACGCGGTGAGCAGGCGCGCCGACCCTTCCACCAGGATGATGCGAATCTCCGAGCGCGAGATCTCGTGATAGTCCTTGCTGGCAACGATTTGCATCAGCTCCGCGAGCGCCCCTGAGTACTCCACGCCGGTGGGCCCGCCGCCGACAACGACAAAGGTGAGAAGCGCCTGGCGGGCAGCGGGATCCGCTTCGGCATCGGCACGCTCCAAGCAGGTCAACACATGGTTGCGCAACCGGGTGGCGTGTGGCAGGACTTTCAAGCCCAGCGACAGCTGCGCGATCGACTGGTTCCCGAAGTAGTTGTCGGTGCTGCCGGTGGCCAGCACCAGGAAGTCGTAGGGGATATCGGGGCCGCCCCGAACCTGCACCGTCCTCGCCATCAGGTTGACGCCGGCTACCGTAGCCTGACGAAAACGGACATTCGGCGAGTGGCGGAATATGGCGCGCAGCGGATAGGCGATGTCGGCGGGGTTTAGCAACCCGGTCGCCACCTGGTAGAGCAGCGGCGTGAACAGGTGGTAATTGTCCTGGTCCAGCAGGACCACGTCGACCGGCTGGCGATCGAGCTTCCGAGCGCAGGCCAGGCCGCCGAAGCCGGCGCCCACGATCACGACCCGGGGACGCCCGCCACCGTGACTCTCCCCTCGCTGGTGAGGGAATTTCCCTTCAGTCATCGCTGACGATGCGGAGTTGGGCGTGGGCCAGTCGAAGCGCCTTCTCGACGCCCACCGGCGAGTGGCCGCGGGCAAACATGAAGCCGAGATAGCGATCGCCCTCGGGGAGGGGGATCAGAGGCTCGCCGGGCGGGATGGTGAGGACGAGTCCATCGATGCCCTCGACACGCCGCGCCTCTGCCTGTCCCCGCACCTCGCGCAACACACCGGGTCCGGGAATCGGCAGCATCATGACGCCGGCTGCCTCGCGTTCCCGATCGTGGGCAGGCATGGGTAGGCCGGCGGCGTGGCGAAGGATGAGTTCCTCGAGCGAGATTCCCGAGCCAAACCGAAGCGTCCGCGAGCACAGTCCGCCAATCGACCTCGCCGCCACTTCGAGAATCCAGGCGCCATCGCCGTTGAGGCGAAGCTCGGCGTGGATCGGTCCCTCGGTCAGGCCGAGCGCTTGAGTGGCCCGCGCCGTCGCTTCTTCGATTCGCGCCTGGGTGGCTGCGGGAAGCCGCGAGGGGGTGACATAGATCGTCTCCTCGAAGAACGGGCCGTTGAGCTGATCGGGCTTGTCGAAGATGGCCAGCACCTCCAACCCGCCGCGCCGTAAGAGCGCTTCGACCGCGACTTCGTCGCCGGTGATGAAGTCCTCCACGAGCAGGGAACGCGGGCCCCCGTTGGGTGCGCAGCTCTTGACAATGGCGGCGACCCGCCGAAATACGGACGGAAACACCGTCGCATCGTCCGCCCGGATCACACCCTGGCTCCCCGAAAGGTCAAGTGGCTTGATGATGCAGGGATACCGCAGCGTCGCCGCGATCGCCTCAGGATGCTCGTCGATGCCGACGGTCATGAAGCGAGGGGTCGGCAAGCCGGCCGCCAGCAATCGCTCGCGCATGCGCGCCTTATCGCGGGCGGCTTCAACCGCATCGACGGCGTTATGCGGGAGGGCCAGCGCGGCAGCCGCCGTCGCGGCAAGCAGCGTCCCGCCATCGTCGACGGCGACCACCGCCGTGATCGGATGCGTTTTGGAAAACTCGACGATCCTGCGCGTGGACGGCTGGATATCGTGGAAGTCCAGTCGAAGATGCCGTCCCTCCATCAGGCCCGCCAGTGCCGGTCGGTGTTCCGAGCCAACCACGACCTCGATTCCGAGGCGCGACGCGGCGGCCATGAAGTCGTGGGTCCGATAGGTCCGGCTGGGGATGAGGAGGAGCACGCGCGCCACGCTCTAAGTTGACCACGAATAGAATGTCGGCAGAATGAGCCCGGCGATCACGGTCACGCCCGCCGCCAAAGCGAAGATCGACGCGGTCAGGGTGAAGACCGGACAGCAGGACGCCTGCTTGCGAATCGCGATTGCCGGCCGTCGGGGGGCCCAGTTCATCTACGAGCTTGACCTGGTGGCGGCAAGCGACGCACCGCCCGCCGACCTCGTGGTGCACACGGCAGACCTGCGGGTGCTCGTGGATCCGGGCAGCGCCGACCAATTGGACGGTGCGGTCATCGACCTGGACTCCTCGGCGCTCGGGGGCGCCCTGCGAATCGACAATCCGAACGAAGGATGGCGTGATCCGATCGCGGCCCGCGTTCAGGAAGTGCTGGACCGGCAGATCAACCCGTCGGTGGCGGCGCACGGCGGCTATGTCGATTTGCTGGAAGTCCGAGAGGGCGCCGCTTATGTTGAGCTCGGAGGTGGGTGCCAGGGTTGCGCCCAGGTGGACGTGACGCTTCGCCAGGGGATCGAGGTGGCGATCAAGGCGGCGGTGCCGCAGATCACCGAGGTGATCGATCGCACGGACCACGCGGCAGGGACCAACCCGTACTTTCAACCGGCAAAGAAGGCGTCCTAGCTTAGATTCCGGCGATTCGCCGCAGGCGCATCCGCGGGCCGAATCGGGGCGCCTGGATGCCTCCGAGTGTCAGCAGCCGGATCACCCGAGCCCGCTGTCCGCGATACGGCTCGAGCAGCTCGAGCATGCGGTCGTCTGTCGCCCGCGGTTCACCGGCCAGCGCCCAGGCGACCTGATGTGGCAGGTGGTAGTCGCCTAACGACACGGCGTCCCGGTCTCCGTACGCGACGACCGAGACCTCGGCGGCGGACCACTGACCGATGCCCGGCAGGCTGGTCAGACGCAGGCGAGCCTCCTCCGGCTCCAGGTTGGCCGTCGTCTCCAGCCGAGCGGCGCGCGCGGCGACCGTCTGGATGACGGCGAAACGTCGCCGCTCGATCCCGAACCGGTGCACGGCCCAGTACGGGGTGGCGAGCAGCCGCCGGGGTGAGGGCGAAAGCAGCAGGCCGGCCGGTCCGGGTGCCGGCTCGCCGAGGGCGCGCACCAGGCGGCCGTACGAAGCCCACGCTTCAACACCCGGCACTTTCTGCTCGAGGATCGTGGGCAGCAGCGCTTCGAAGACGCGATCGGTACGCCCCAGTCGCAGGCCCGGGTGGTGCCGGTGGAGGTCCGCCAGCAGCCGATTCGTGGGCCGGAACGCCTCCGGCTGGTCGTCGAAGCCGAGCAGCTCTGGCGTGTGGTCGACCGTCCAGCCGGCACCCGCGCCCCACGCTTGCGCCAGCAGGCGAGGCCCATCGAGGCACAGCCTCAGCAGCGCGGGTCCTTGCCGGGTCCGGCTCGCGCGCCAGACCTGGTCGCCGTCGAAGCGGACCGTCGGGTCACGCGGACCGCGCTGCAGCGTGCCCAGCGTCAGCGCCAGGTCGAGGGGAAACGCAAGGGGGAAGGTCGCGGCAGCGTCCGCCAGCACAGGCGAACCATACCTCGAGGGGTCCCCCTGCGTATTATCAAGACAACTGATAGGAGGGTTGCTGGCTTGAGGGAAACGGCGGCATGATCCGTTGCCCGTCGTGCGGCTCCCAGAACTACGCGATCGACATTTGGTGCTCAGCATGCTCGCAGCACCTCGACTGGGCGCCGCACGCGCGGAACCCGACCGGCATCCGCTTGCACCGGTCGGCCCGCGCGGGTCGCTCGCTCTCGTTTCTCGCGCCCGTCGCTGCGGCACTCGGCGTCGCCATCGCCTTGGCCATGCCGGTGGCGAGCTGGTTCAACGCCGCTGGCCAGGTTGCCGCGCCGTCGGTGGTGATGACGCTGCTGGCACCCGCGGCACCCACGCTCACGACCGAGCCGACCGCGTCGCCCGAGGTGGCGCCGACCGCGGCCGCCCTCCCCACCGATGAGGCGGGGTCCGTGCCGGAACCCGCCCCGACCGCCGAGAGCCCGGCGACGCCCGGGGCGCTTCCCGGCCAGGCACTCGACCAGGACGGCGACCCGGCAGGGGTGGTGGCCCGCTTCTACCAGGCGCTGGCCGCCCACGATTTCGAGGCCGCGGCCGCGCTCTGGACACCGGTGATGCAGGCGCAGTATCCCCCGGCCGAGTACATCGATCAGCGTTTCGCCGCGACCGAGCAGCTCGACCTTCGGGCCGAGCGCGTCGTCGGGGACAGCGGTGGGGTGGCTGTCGTCTATGTCGACGTCGTTGAGGTGATCGGCGGCCAGATGCACCATTGGGTCGGCACCTGGCAGCTGGTCGATACGTCCTCCGGTTGGCTGCTCAATCGACCGAACCTGCGCTCTACGGCCTGACATGCTGAAACTGGGGTCCAGGGGCACTGCCCTCGGTCGACGGGTCCGCTGCCCCGCCTGTCGCTATCCCAACCTCGGCATCAACATCTGGTGCGAGCGCTGCCGGACACCGCTGGATTGGCAGCGCACGGCAGCGGCGCCGCCCGCCGCTGAGCTGCCGTTGACCGCCGCCCCGGCCAGCGGCGGACGTGCCTTTTGCCCGAGCTGCGGCGCGGCCAACGCCGCGGGCGACCGCTACTGCCCGTATTGCGGCGCGGACATGCTGCCGAGAACCACGATCATCGGCCGGCCCGCGTCCCCCCGCCTTCGACGGTTGCGCGCCTCGAAGGTTCGCAGGATCGCGCTACCACGCCTCGCGCTGCCACGCCTCGCGCTGCCACGCCTCACGCGGCCTCGGCTCGGCGTGCCTCGGCTCGCGCTGCCTCGGCTCGCGCTGCCACGCCTCACGCGGCCTCGGCTCGGCGTGCCTCGGCTCGCGCTGCCTCGGCTCGCGGGGCCACGATTTCCCAGGACGATCTGGATCGTCGCCGTGGTGGTGTGCGTCCTCTTGATTGCGCCGCTCGCCTACGTGCTGTTCCCGTCGAGCCGGACCGCTGCGGCCCGGCACTCGCCTGCGCGAATATCCACTACCAGCACCAACAGTGCGGCCGCGACCTCGGCCCAGGCCGCGGCCATCCGCGGGGTCGAGTCGACAACCGGTTTGCATTACGCCGGCAGCTGCCCGGCCGGTGCTGCCTGCTTGTCGATGCTGAGCCAGACGGTCGGGCAGGATGCGGCGGCCGTCCTGTTCTCGACGGCCGGCACACCAGGCGGCCGGCAGTGCGCCGGCTATGTCTACCGGAGCCGCGGCGACTGGCATTTCCTCGACGCCGTCTGCGGGTTACCCGGTCAGCTGAGCCCGCTGGTCGGTCGCGAGGCGACGGTCCACGTACCGGGCAGCTGCGCCAACGTTCGCGATCGGCCCAGCCTCAAAGGCGGGGTCGTGGCGTGCCTCAATGACGGAACGCGGGTGCACATCGACGGCGGCCCGACCTACGCCGACGGCCGCATCTGGTGGCGCCAGCAGCGCGGCTGGTTAGCGCACGATTTTCTCAAGGCGGCTTAGTCCTGTGGCCGGGGCTCCTGGCTGCGCAGTCGCTTGACGGTTTCCAGCAGCATCTTGTAGCTGATGGCGGCGTTTTCCATCAGCACCGGCTTGATCTCCCAGGAGACCAGCGTCAGGCAGACCGTGTCGGCGTCGGCCCGGACGTCAGCCGTCCTGGGACCGCCGTCCAGCACGGCAATTTCGCCGAAGAACTGGCCGGGACCCATGGTGGCCACCGTCTGCCCATCCCTGACGACCGACACGCGGCCTTCCTTGATGATGTACAGGCCGTGCCCGCCCGCGCCGGCTTTGACGATGGTGGCACCGGCGCCATATTGCTGTTCCTTGACCAGCTTGGCCAGCGTCTCGAGCTCCTTCTTGTCCAGGCCACCAAAGATCGGTACCCGGCGCAGCGATTCGGTCGGATCGGTTTTGACTGCCATGCGCTCCTCCTCGGTCAATCAGCCGAGCCTACGATACGCCAGGCTACCGCCTGCTCGCCGGCCGCATCGATCCGCTAGCGCCGCTTGCTGGCCGCCAGGCGCTCAATCTTCATGGCTTCCATCCGCTGGCCGAGGTCATCCAGCTGCTCCTTGGATAGGACTTTGCTCTTCACCTTGGGAAAGAGCTCCTTCTCCTCCTCGCCAACGTGATGCTGCACGTCCTCCATCAGGACTTTCAGCCCGGCAAGCCAGGTGTCGGTGTTCATGTCCGCCTGCTCCAGGTCCGAAAGCACCATCTTGACCTGCTTGTGCTCCTCGTAGGACTCGAGCACCAGATCGCGGGTCGGCTCGGCATCCTTGGCAGCCGGGTAGAAGAGTTGCTCCTCGATTTCGGCGTGGACGGTCAGCTCCGTCGCCAGCTCGGTGAACAGCTGTTTGCGGTTGCCGTTTCCCTTCTCGATGTCGGAAAAGATCTTCTCCACCTTGCGGTGGTCATTCTTCAACAGCGTGATGGCATCCATGATTTGCGCTCCGTACCTCCCTGTATCGATATACAAAATCCTGATAGGCACGATATCAGGTATGAGGCCGGTTGGGCAAGCGGACCCGCCGGTCATCGACGCCCGTAGGAGAGCGGTTACGCGCCCAGGTGAGCGGCCTGGAAACGGTTGCGCAGCCTCCAGATGCCATCGACGTACGGCCGGCTGCTGGGGTAGATGCCGTATTTGCGCACGCCGGTCAGCCCCTGGTAATAGGCAGCGAGCGCTAGCTTCGGATCGCGCAGCTGGGTGAGATAGGAGCGGAGCAGGGCCGCGCCCAGCTCGGCGTTATCCACCGCGTTGTTCAAGTTGACCCGCCGATGCAGCAGCCGGGGCCCGGCCCACGCCGCCGTATAGGGCTCGACCTGCATCAAGCCCACGGCGCCCGTGCGGGAGCGGGCGGCCTGATTCCAGCCGCTCTCCCAGTAGGAGACCGCCAGCACAAAGTTCGGGTTCAAGTTATGGTGCCGCGCCGCCCGGATCAGGATGGCGCGCGCCTGGGCCGGCGAGAGCCGTGCCGGCGCCGCCCGGTGAACCGCCATCTGGACGACAGGTTGCGCGCTCCGCTGAGACGCGGCGGAGGCGGGCTGCGCCGCGAGCGCAACCGTCAGGGTGGCCGAGGCTGCGACGGCGACCAGGAGACGTGGGAATTGTGGCATGGTTGCACAAACGTCACCGCGCATCCCCGGCTTGCGCCACGGACGGAAAATTCTTGTTAAGGACAGCGGGACCTTGACTTTGGGCGAAACCGGGCATCAAATAATGGGCAGCCCGAAGGGGGACAATCCGCAGGCAGGGCCCGATCCTCGCGATCCAAGGGAGGGATATTGGGACGGCTCGAGGGTAAGGTGGCGCTCATCACGGGTGCCGGCAGCGGCATGGGCCGGGTGGCCACCCAGACCTTCGTTGGCGAAGGCGCCCGGGTGGTCGCGGTGGACGTCAACGAGAGGGCGGTCCATGAAACGGTCGCCGGCCTGGAGGGAAAGGCGTTGCCGGTTACCGCAGATGTGACCCGCGATGGCGATGTGGCGGTCTGCGTCAGGACCGCCGTCGACCACTTCGGCAGGCTCGATGTGCTGTACAACAACGCCGGCATCTTCGACGAGGCCGACGAGTCCGTCCTGACTACCACCGACGCCATCTGGGACCGGACCATGGCCATCAACGTGAAGGGGCTGGCCTTCTGTTGCAAGCACGGCATCCCGGAGCTGATCAAGGCGGGCGGCGGTTCGGTCATCAACATCGCCTCCTTCGTGGCGCTGGTTGGCTGCACCGTGCCGCAGGATGCCTATACCGCGAGCAAGGGCGCGGTCATCGCCCTCACGAAATCGCTGGCGGTCCAGTTCGGACCGAAGGGCATCCGCACCAATGCCATCTGCCCGGGGCCGATCGAGACCCCATTGATGCGCGACCTCCTGAAAGACGAGAACAAGAAGCGTGTTCGACTCAACCGGATACCGATGGACCGCTTCGGACACGCGGAGGACATCGTCTCCCTCGCCGTCTACCTTGCCTCCGACGAGTCGACCTGGACCAACGGTGCCGCCCTCGTGGTCGACGGCGGCATCACGTCAAACTACTTCTGATGATCACAACCGAGCGCCCAACCCAACTCCTCATCGGCGGAAGCTGGCGCCCGGGTGAGGGAGAGAAGACGTTCGATGTCGTCGAGCCGGCGACATCCGATGTGATGGCGAGAGCTGCCGTTGCCTCGCCGGCCGATGTCGATGCCGCGGTCAAGGCGGCACGGGCGGCGTTCGAGGCCGGATCCTGGAGCAATGCGGCCGCCAGCGCACGGGCCAAGGTCCTCTACAAGATCGCCGACCTGATCCGGTCGAACGCGCAGCGCCTGGCGACGCTCGAGGCACGCAACGCCGGCAAGCCGATCCGCGACGCGCGCGACGAGGTGATGGGAGCCGCCCAGTGCTTCGAGTACTACGCGGGCGCGGCCACCCGGATCTTTGGCGAGACCATCCCGGTGACCGCACCGGGCCTCGACTTCACGCTGCGCGAGCCGGTCGGTGTGGTGGCCTTGATCGTCCCCTGGAATTTCCCGCTGACGATCGCCTCGTGGAAGGTCGCCCCGGCGCTGGCTGCGGGCAACGCCGCCATCCTGAAGCCGGCGAGCTACACGCCCCTGACGGCGTTGGAACTTGGACGCCTGGCGCTGGAGGCCGGACTTCCAGAAGGGGTGCTCAACGTCATCACCGGCCCGGGCGCCAGCACCGGCAGCGCGCTGGCCGGGCATCCAGGGGTCGACAAGATCGCCTTTACCGGCGAGACCCTGACCGGCGTCAGTATCCTGCAGCAGGCGGCCCCGAACATCACGCGCGTCTCGCTCGAGCTCGGGGGAAAATCCCCGAACATCATCTTTGCGGACGCCGATCTCGACAAGGCCGCGCCTGCTGCGGTCAACAGCGTCTTTGGCAATGCCGGGCAGGACTGCTGCGCCCGCAGCCGCGCGTTCGTGCATCGCTCGATCGCCGAGGAGTTCGACCAGCGGGTCGCGACTGGCAGCAAGCAGTTAAAGGTTGGCGATCCGCTCGACGCGGGCACGGAGGTCGGACCCCTGATTTCGATCAAGCAGCGCGAGCGGGTCCAGGGTTACATCGAGGTCGGCCGGCAGGAAGGCGCGCGACTGCTGGCCGGTGGCGCGGCGCCCGGCGGGGCGCTGTCCCGGGGCAGCTTCCTGGAGCCAACCGTCTTCGATCGCGCGGAAAATCGAATGCGCATCGCCCAGGAGGAGATCTTCGGACCGGTGCTCACCATCATCCCGTTCACCGACGAGGACGAAGTCCTACGGCTTGTCAATGACACCCCGTATGGTCTTTCCGGCTCGATCTGGACCCGCGACATCGGCCGCGCGCTGCGGGTTGCCCGCGGCGTCCGCACCGGCGTGCTCAGCATCAACAGCAGCCGGAGCGTCCACCAGGAGGCGCCGTTCGGCGGTTACAAGCGAAGTGGCATCGGACGCGAGCTCGGCATGCACGCGTTGCAGCTCTACACAGAAGTCAAAAACGTTTTCATCAGTCTTGAATGAGCAGGAGGGATCCGACATGGCGCGTACCGTGACACCGGCGAAGGAGCGAGCGACCACCCCGCGGAGCGAGCGCGCCAACGGGCAGTCGCGCCGCCAGGAGAAAACCGCGAAGATCACGCTTGAGGAGCTCGTCCGCCAGACAAAGGCGGGCGAGGTCGACACCGTCATCATCGCGATCGCCGACCTGCAGGGGCGGCTGATGGGGAAGCGGCTGACCGGGCCTTACTTCCTCGACCACGTCGACGAGGGGCTGCACGCCTGCGACTACCTGCTGGCCATGGACATCGACAACGAGCCCTTGCCCGGGTTCAAGTTCACGAACTGGGGTACCGGCTACGGCGACATGCACGGGCATCCGGACCTCTCGACGATTCGGCGACTCCCCTGGCTGGAGAAAACTGCGCTCATCCTTTGCGACGTCGAGACCATGGGCGGCGACCCGGTGCAGATCGCGCCGCGCCAGGTTTTGCGCCGGCAGGTCGAACGGGCCAGGAAGCTCGGCTTCAATCCCAAAGTGGGGTCCGAGCTTGAGTTCTATCTCTTCAGGGATACCTACGAGCAGGCCGCCGCCAAAGATTACCGGGGGCTGGAGCCCTATGGACGCTACATCGAGGACTACCACATCCTGCAGGGCACCAAAGCCGAGTGGTTCAACCGGCTGGTGCGCAACGGGATGGAGGCCGCCGGCGTCCCGGTGGAGAACAGCAAGGGCGAGTGGGGCTTCGGACAGCAGGAGATCAATCTCCGCTTCGCCGAGGCGATCGAGATGGCCGATCGGCATGTCGTCTACAAGAACGGCGTCAAGGAGATCGCCGCCCTCAACCAGGTGGCGGTCACGTTCATGGCCAAGTGGAATATGCAGCAGGCGGGCAGCTCGTTCCATCTGCACTCCTCGTTCTGGGACGTCAAGAGTGACCGGGCCCTGTTCCACGCCGCGAACGGCGGAGCGCACGGGATGTCGCCGCTCTTCCAGCACTACCTGGCCGGCCTGATCGCGCTGGCGCGCGATTTCTCCCTGTTTTACGCGCCCTACGTCAACTCCTACAAGCGCTATCAGGCGACGTCATTTGCGCCGACCTCGATCGTCTGGAGCTGGGACAACCGGACGTGCGGCTTCCGCATCATCGGTCACGGTCCGAGCCTGCGGGTCGAGTGCCGGATCCCCGGCGCCGACGCGAATCCGTACCTCGCGTTCGCGGCGACCATCGCCGCCGGTCTCCACGGCATCGAGAACAAGCTCGAGCTGCCGCCCGAGTTCCGCGGTGACGCGTACAACGCCAAAGAACTGCCACGCGTTCCGAGCAACCTGATGGAAGCCATCCACGCGCTGGAGAAAAGCGACGTTGCGCGGCAGACCTTTGGCGACGACGTGGTTGAGCACTATCTGCACTCGGCCCGCCTCGAGCAAAAGGCGTTCGACGGGGTTGTCACCGACTGGGAGCTGCGCCGCAATTTCGAGCGGATTTAGCCGCTAATTTTTCATGCCGGCCGGTTACGACAGACAGCTGTCGTAACCCTGCCTCATGCTGGCACCATGTGCCGTGCCAGCGAAACGCCCTTCGAGCGAATCGAGTCGGCGATCCGGGAATTGCCGGGCTGGCTGGCGGGGCAGTCGGGCAGTGAGCTGGGTGCGGCGATCATCAAGGGGCGCGAGGTCGTCGACAGGATGGAGGCCGTCAACGGTGAGGCCACCCGCCGCTTCGAGAAGACCGGGGGCTACCGGGCCGACGGCGCGCTGGGCATGACGCCCTGGCTGCGCACCCACGGCAAGCTCTCCGCCGGCGCCGCCGCCGAGCACGTGGAGACCGCCCGGCAGCTCGAGAAGCTGCCCCGAACTGAAGAGGCGCTTGCTCGCGGCGAGATCGGCTACCAGCACGCGGTGGCCATGGCCCGGACCGCCGAGCACGTGGGGGCGGCACAGGTGCGCAAGGCCGAGACCATGCTGCTCAAGGCCGCCGGGAACATGGACCCCGGGCAGTTTGCGAGCGTCACGAGGGACTTCGAGCACCGAGTGGATGTAGAGGGCGCGCTGAACGACGCGAACCGGGCGCACCGGCGGCGCTACCTGCAGATTGGCGAGGCGATCAACGGACTGGTCCGGATCGAGGGCCAGGTCACGCCAGACGCCGGCGCCATCATCCGGACCGCGATCGAGCCCTATGCCAGGCCCCCGAAGGGCGACGACCGGAGCGCCGGACAGCGACTGGCCGACGCCCTGGTCGAGGTCTGCCGCCGCGGTCGCAGCGGCCAGGGATCCGAGGTCGGCCATGCGAACGGCGCGGGGCCGCGACCGCAGCTGGTCATCACGGCCGCCGCGGACACACTGGCCGGGATCGAGGGCGCGCCCGCCGGTCAGCTCGAGTGGGCGGCACGGTGCCGGCCGAGACGGTTCGCCGGCTCGCCTGTGACTCCGCCATCACGCGGATCACCGGGCTCGGCGAGCTCGAGTGGGAAATCAGCCACTCGAGCCGCACGATTCCGCCGGCTACGCGGCGCGCACTGGTGGCCCGCGATCATCACTGCGTCTTTCCCGGTTGCGATCGGCCGGCGCCCTGGTGCGACGGGCATCACCTGATCTTCTGGGCGGACGGCGGGCCGACGAAACTCGAGAACTTAGGGCTGGTCTGCGTGCCGCATCACCGAAAGGTTCACGAAGAAGGCTGGACGTTGAAGCGCAAGGACGATCGCTGGATCGCGACGCCGCCGCCGCTCAAGGTCCTGGCACGAGCACGATCCGCTTGATCACGGGCTCACGCCACAGTGGCAGAAACGACGCGGGCGATGGATAATCCGACCGATGGCTAGGTCAGCTGATGGTTAACCCGGCCGGGCGACGTGCGGCAATTCCGCGATGGCTCGCGGGTCTCATTGGGGCGCTTCCCGGACTGGCCGTGATCGTCGCGTTCCTGGTAATGGCGTCAACGGGGCACAGGCACATTTT
>VBEE01000007.1:15841-25715 GCA_005881715.1 Chloroflexota bacterium
TTCCTCGTGGTGGGACTGATCGCCGTTCTCATCGGCCTCGTTTTGAGCTTGTTGACGGTCTGCCTGGTTCTCATTCGGACGATGGGTGAGGCAGCCGCGAGTCCGAGTCTCTCAGGCCGGAACGGCTGACTTCTCTCGGACGGCGTTCGCGAAGACGGGCTTGAGCGCGAAGTAGAGCTCCCGATAGCGAGCGTAGGCCGCGTCGTAGATCTCGCGACGCTCCGGGTCGGGTGCTTGCTCGCCCGGCCGGTAGCTGACGAATGCTTGGGCTGCCTCGGCGACGCTGCTGTGAAGACCGGCACCGACGGCAGCCAGGATGGCGGCGCCGGTCGCGGTCGTCTCGACGCTGGTCGGGACCCGCACCGGGAGCCCGGTGACGTCGGCCTTGATTTGCCGCCACAGCGAGCCCTTGGCACCGCCCCCCACGATCGTCAGCCGCCGGACCTCGAGGCCCGCGGCGCGCATGGCCTCGAGGATGTCTCGCAGGGCGAACGCGCTGCCCTCGAGCAACGCCCGGGTCAGATGCGCCTTGCTATGCGCCAGCGTGAGGCCGTAAAAGACGCCTCGGGCGGCGCCGTTCCATTCCGGAGCCATCGCGCCTTGCATGCAGGGTAAGAAAATCAGCCCTTCGGCGCCCGCGGGCACTTGCGCCGCCGGCGCCGTCAGCAAATCGTAGGCGTCGCCCTGGCCGCGTGCCTCGGCATCGCGTTCAACCGGGCACAGCTGGTCGCGCCACCACCGTAAATTGCCGCCAGACACGAAGCCCGGGTTTTCGAGCAACCAGCTACTTGGATCCGCATGCGGGTGGCACTCGACCAACATGGTCTGGTCCTCGCGCGGTCGAGTCGACACGGCGCAAACAGGCTCGGCCGTCCCAACGACGTCGCAGACTTCTCCGGGGGCATAGACGCCGGCGCCAAGCGTGGCGGCCATCTCGTCGCCGCAGCCGACGATTACGGCCGTTTCTGGCGTGAGCCCGGTGGCTTCCGCGAACTGCTGTGTAACGGTACCAACCCGGCTCGTGGCCGGGGCGAGCTCGGGCAGCATTCGCGCGTCGATGTTCACGGCGTCAAGGACTGGCTGAGACCAGGTCCGCGAACGCGGATCGAGCAGCGCGAGCGAGGAGGCGTTCGAGTAATCGACCGCGAGGACTCCCGATGCCTCGCGCAGGACGTACGAGCCCGGCGGCATGAGGGTCGCCGCCCGCGAGAAGATTTCCGGTTGCTCGTCTCTCACCCAGAGGGCTTTGAACACGGCATGCGACGAGTCGAGGTTGGCGCCGACGTGGTGATAGAAATCTCGAGGGACCATGCGCTCCGCCAGGGCGGCGGCCTGGGCCTCGGCGCGGCGGTCCATCCAGATCATCGCCGGCCGGACCGCGCGCCCTTTCGCGTCGCAGACGACCATGCCGTCCAGCTGCGAGCCGAACGACAGGGCCTTCACCGACGATGGACCCTCGGGGACCTGCTCGAGCAGACGCCGGATGCTCGCATGCAGCGCCCGGGTCCAGAGCACGGGATCTTGCTCGGCCCAACCGGGACGTGGGAATACCACGTCATAGGCCTGGTACGCCGAGGCAACCAGCGTGCCATCGGCTGAGTACAGCGCGGAATTCGTGCCCTGACTGCCAACGTCGCAGCCGATCACGTAGGGCCCGCTCATGGCAGCATGACGACCTTCAGGCCGGTGCCGGACCTGATGGTCTCGAAGGCATCGCCGATTCGGTCAAGGGGGAAACGATGGGTGACCACCGCGGCCAACTGGTCGCGGCGCCGTCGCAGATAGTCCATTGTGATTCGGTACTGGCGATGCGTGGCTCCGTACGCACCGAGTACGGAAAGTTCCTTGTAATGCAGCTGATTGATGTCCAGCGGGCTGATGGGATCGTGCTTGGGCAGTCCCGCGAAGTACACCACCCGAGCTCGCTTCGCCGCCATCAGAAGGGCGGCTTGCTGCGCCGCTTTCGACGGCGCTGCCACGCTGATCCGCTCCGGACCCTTTCCCTCGGTGCGATCCAGCACCTCGGCGACGCCGTTGTCGTCACCGGCGACCCAGGCGTCGTCGACGAAGGCACCAACCGCGCGAAGCGCGATATCCAGGCGCTGGCGATTGACGTCGGAAAGATAAACCTTACTGGCCCCCCGGTCGCGAGCCATGATCGCCTGCCAGCAGCCGATGGGACCCGCTCCGAGGATGACGACGGTATCGCCCAGACGGATGTCGAGGACTTCGACGCCGTTAAGGGCGCAGGCAAACGGGTCCGCGACGGTCGCCAGGTCGGACGGCAGGTCCGGGGGAAGCGCGATGACGTTTTTCATCGCGATCGCCGGAACCGGCGCGTAGTCCGCATAGGCGCCGGGGTACGGATCGTAGCCGTACAGCAGGTGCTGGTCACAGAGGTTCTGGAAACCTTCCGTGCACCACCGGCACTGCCCGCACGTCAGGATCGAGCCGAGAAAAACTCGATCGCCCTTCTTGACTCCGGGTGGTAGATGCGCGCCAGGTCCGAGCTCTTCGATCACGCCGACCGGCTCGTGACCGAGGATCCACGGCGCCGGCGCCTTTGGGTCGCCGTTGAAGAATGTCCGGGCATCCGTGCCGCAGATGCCACAGGCCTCGACCCGCAGGATGGCCCCCTGCGGATCGACGTCTGGCTCCGGCGTCTTTCGGATTTCGACCAGGTTGACCCCGGTCATGAACGCGGCTCTCACCGTGCCGCCGCCATGCCGACTTCCTGCTCGAGCTCGGCCAGCGCCTTACGCGCCGGCCAGCGGTCGCGGATCACTCGCGAGAGCGCCCGGGTGATCGCCGCGGGCGACCGGTGCATGAAAATGTTTCGCCCGACCGAGCAGCCGATAGCGCCCGCCTGCATGGCGCATTCCATTCGGCGCAACAGCTCCGCGTCCTCGACCCGGGAGCCACCCGCGAGCACGACGGGAACGCCATTCACGGCCCGGACCAGCTTGCCGAACGCATCCTCGTCGCCCGGCCAATTTGTCTTGACGATGTCGGCGCCCAGCTCCGCGCACAGCCGAACGCTGCGCCTGAGGTACTCAAAGCCATAGCGTTCACTCAGCTCTTCGACCGAGGCATACGTGGTCGGAAACTCGGCCTCGGCGATCAACGGCACGCCCAGCAGAGCCGACTCGCGGCCGACTTCGGACAGGATCCGGATCATGCCAGCCTCGTTCTCGCCGCCCAGCGCCGTAAAGAGCACGACAGCGTCGGCGCCCAGGCGCGACGCTTCCTCCACCTGGGCGATCTGTATCACGGCCGGGCGCGCCTCGCCCGGGTTCGCTGAGGCTGAAAGCAGGAGCGCGAGCGACGTCGTGGGGGAGAAGGCATCGACCGCGTACCGGATCATGCCCTTTGACATCATGATCACGTTGGCGCCGCCCGTAACGGCTTCTCGAGTTCGATGCTCGATGTCCGAGAGCGGCTCGAGAAATGTCGGGGCGGTCATGCCATGATCGAGCGCACAGATGACGGAGACTCCGGCCGGATCGATCACCCGCTTGAGACGCATCGATTTTCCGAGTTGCATCGTTAGTTGAACCTCCTTCCTGGACCCCGACGGACGACCGAGAAGTCAAAGGCATCGGCGATGTGGTACTCGTGCGAGGACAGGACGGGGCGATCCTCCTCGTCGTAGTCGATCTGCCAGATCGCCAGCAGCAACTCGCCTCGACGGATGCCCAACCGTTGAGCCACGGTGCGGTCGGCCCGTACCGGCCGAAAAGTCGCGACCCCGTGATCGATCACGATGCCGAGATCTTTCTCTAAAACGTCGTAGATGGAATGATGCAGCATCGCATCGCCGACGCCCGCCTGAGTGCCGACCACCCAACCCGGCAGGAGGTCGCGAGAGAACACCACTGCCGTGCCGTCCGCCGTCCGGACCCGCTCGACGATCAGCACGTCCTGTCCGGGTTCCAGGCCCAGTCTCACGCCCTCGCCGGAGGAGACCGGCTCGAGCCAGTGTTGCGCATGCTGCGTGCCAGGTTCCATTCCCGCTGCCCTGATCGCCTCGGTCACCCCGAAGTTCAGGTCGAGACTGTTGGACAAGCGCCGGCGCCCGGCCACGTAGGTTCCCGAACCCCAGGTCCGGCGCAGGCGGCCTTCGCTTTCCAGCGAACGAAGCGCCTCCCGCAGGGTGGCCCGCGAGACGCCCAGCTGGGTGGCGAGCAGCGGCTCCGAGGGGAGGCGCATTCCTGCGGGGAAGACGCCGTCCTCGATCCGCTGGCTTAGCTCGGTTACGACCGACACCGATCGGGGGCGTGCTCGCGGCTTGGCAACAGAAGGTCCACCCCTCATGATCGAGAAGTATTTGTCAGACAACCCCTCCGGGTCAAGTCTATCTTGACTCGGCCCAGACCCTGTCTTATCATTCCCGCAAAGCGACTGCCGTCAGACAACTTGGGGGTTTATGGCCGGGCGTCAGTCAGGAAGAGGAGGTACGGACGTGGCTCAGGAACGGCGCAGGGTCGGTTCGGTTGCTTACCAGGAGGCGGGGCCCGGCTACTTTACGAAACGGCTGCTGAAGCGACACGCAGCCTTCTGGTCGCTGTGGTCGCTGGGGGTCGCCGCCGTCATCTCGGGCGACTTCTACGGGTGGAACCTGGGCTTGAGTGCCGGCGGCTTCGGCGGACTCTTGATCGCCACCATCTTCATCGCGGCGATGTACTACGGACTGTGTTTCAGCATCGCCGAGATGTCTCCCGCCCTGCCGCACACGGGCGGAGCCTATTCGTTTGCCCGATCGGCGATTGGCCCGTGGGGCGGATTCATCACGGGTCTGGCCGAGAACATGGAATACGTGATCACCCCCGCTGTGGTGGTGGGCGCCATGGGCTTCCTGATGCACGACATCACCAAGTCCCTGTTGAACCTCACCAGTGACCCATGGTGGAACAGCCCGGTGACGTGGTTCATCGTGTCCTACATCGTCTTTGTCGGGATCAACATCATCGGCATCGTGGCCACCATGCGGTTCACGGTACTGATCAATGTCATCGCGCTGGGCATCCTCGCTTTCTTCTTCATCTCGGTGCTCGTGTCCGGGAAAATGGACCTGAGCCTGCTCTTCAACATCAAGCCGGACGCCGGGCAGTCGAGCTTCCTGCCGCACGGGCTGGCGGGGATCTTCCCTGCTATCCCGTTCGCCATCTGGTTCTACCTCGCAATCGAGGAGCTACCGCTGGCCGCCGAAGAGTCCCATGACCCTAAGCGCGATATTCCACGCGCCACCATCTGGGGCCTGACCACCCTGATCTTCACTGGGGCCCTGATCTTTTTGCTCAACCCGGCGGTCGGGGGCGGCGCGAAAGCAATTGGCGTCTCGGCGACGCCACTGTTTGATGGCTTCAAAGCGGTCTTTGGCAACAACACGGCGGCGGCGGTGCTGGCCCTGATCGGTCTCGTCGGCTTGATCGCCAGCTTCTTCACGATCATCTATGCCTACGGGCGCAACACCTATGCGCTCTCGCGGGCCGGCTATTTCCCCAAGTGGTTGTCCGTTACGCACCCTCGCCTCAAGACGCCGCATGTGGCGCTGATCGCAGGTGGCCTGGTGGGCCTCGCGCTTGCGATCGGGATGTACTACCTGGGACTGGCCGGTGGCTTGCTGGCGGGTCAGATCGTCGGCGCGCTTCTCTACATGGCGGTGTTCGGCGCGGTCATTTCCTATGCGATGCAGTGCCTGTCGTTCATCATGCTCAGGCGCCGGCTGCCGAATATCGAACGACCCTACCGCAGCCTGGTTGGCGTGTGGGGCGCCGGGATCGCGGGCGTGATCGCGCTGGTCGCATTGGTCTCCCTCTATTCGAATGAGACCTATCGGCCAGGTGTCTACGGAACGCTGATCTACTTCGTGCTGGGCCTTCTCTACTTCGCCTTCATCGGCCGGCATCGGCTGGTACTGACTCCCGAGGAGGAGTTTGCCCTCACGCAGGGCAAGCACGGCCATCCCGAAGTTGAGGGCTACGGCACCACCCACGTCGATGAAATCGGCAAACCGCGGGCGGAGGTCGAGCCCCAGAAGGCGCCCGTAAGCTGAGGACGTGAATCGCGCGCGAGTCGCTGAGCCGATCAGCGACTCGACGCGTGTCCTCCCCCTCGAGCTCGATCGCCGCTACCCGGTGATCGTCAGGGGCGACGGCGTCTGGGTTGAGGACGCTGACGGGCGGCGCTATCTCGACGCGATGAGCGGCGGCTCGATGGCCGCCACCCTCGGTCACGGTCGCCATGATCTCGTGGCTGCGGCTCGGGCGCAGGCCGAGAAACTGGCCTACGTCCATAACGAGCGCCTGACCAATCCGGCGCAGGAACGTCTCGCCCACGAGCTGGTCAGCCTGGCGCCCGAGGGATTTACCCGCGTCCGTTTCGTCACCGGCGGCGCGGAGGCCAATGAGATGGCGATCCAACTCGCCCGCCGTTATCACGTTGACCGGGGCCAGCGCAAGCGCTGGCAGGTGATCTCACCGGCGCAGGCTTATCACGGACCGACGATGGCCACCCTCGCGCTAACGGGTCGGCCCGGCCTCCAGCGACCATTCGAACCGTATCTGCCGCGCCACCCGCACATTCCGCCCAGCACCTGGCGCTTCGATCCCACCGGCCAGCAGGCGCTCGACGCGCTTGACCGCGCCCTGGAGGCCGCCGGCCCGGAGACCGTCTCGGCCTACTTCTGCGAGCCGATCAGCGCGGCCGCCCTGCCCGCCTATACGCCCCCGGAGCGTTTCTGGCAGGGGCTCGACGAGCGGCGCGCCAGGCACGGCTTCCTGATCGTGTTCGATGAGATCGTGACGGGCATGGGCCGGACCGGCCACTGGTTCGCCACCCAATCCCTGCCGCTGGTTCCCGACATCATCGCGATCGCGAAGGGGTTGGGCGCCGGCTACGCCGCGATCGGGGCGGTGCTATCGCGGCAGCACGTCTATGACGCCATCGCGTCGGGCTCGCGGAAGTTCACGCTCGGGCACACCTGGGATGGCGCGCCACTCTCCTGCGCGGTTGGCCTGGCCGTTATCAATGTCCTTCGGACGGAAGGCTGGGTCGATCATGTCCGCGAGCGTGGGCCCCGACTCCGCGATCAGCTTGCCGAGGCGCTGCAGGGCATACCGATGGTCAAGGAGGTTCGCGGTCACGGGTATTTGATCGGCGTCGAGTACGTCGATCCGCGCGACGGCGTCTCGTTCTTGCCTCCGGACTTGCGAACCGCGGGACGGATCGATGCCGTCGCGTTTGAACGCGGTCTCATCACGCTGTCGACCATGCCAACGAGGGATGGCTTCGCCGGAGACCAGACGTTGTTCGCGCCCCCCTTCACCAGCACGGAGGGCGAGCTGACCGAGATGGTGGAGCGCTTCGCCGGGACGGTCCGGCAGGTTGCCGACGAAGTGGAGGCCCGCCTGTCGGCGGTCGCTGCGCCATGAGTGATCGACCCTCGCTGCGCGTGTTGATCGTCCAGCACGAAGCGCCCACCCCGCCAGGCCTCGTCGGCAACTGGCTGGCGCAGCGGGCCGCTCGGGTCGAGATCCTGCGCATCGATCTCGACGACCGCGTTCCGGATGCGCGTGACTATGACCTGATCGTGTCACTCGGTTCCGAATTCCCGGCATTCGACGATTCGGTGCCGTTCATCGGGCGGGAGACGACGCTGATCCAGCAGGCCGCGGCCGCCGACGTGCCGTTCCTCGGGCTTTGCTTCGGTGGCCAGTTGATGGCGCGGGTCCTCGGCGGCCGGTCGTTCCGCGCCGAACGTTCGGAGATCGGCTGGTTGCCGGTGCGGACCAACGACCCTCAGCTTGTCGCAGAAGGACCCTGGTTTCAGTGGCACTTCGACAGCTTTACGGTGCCGCCCGGGGCGCAGCTCATCGCCGAGACGGACATCGGCCCTCAGGCGTATGTGATCGGACGAAGCCTCGGCCTGCAGTTCCACCCCGAAGTCACCCCCGAAATCATGGACGCGTGGGTGGGCACCTACCGGCACGAGCTCGACGCCGAGGGCGTCGATCCCGACGCGCTGCTTGAAGAGACCAGGCGGCGGGCGGCGACGGCGCGCGCAAACGCCGAACGGTTGCTCAACGGCTATCTCGAAAATGTCGCTGGAATTAGCATGCGCCCGGTGACGACGTGAAGGCCACCATCCGCGCCGAACAGACCGCCGTCTTTCCGAGGTTCCTCGATCTTGCCTACCCGAGCATCGAGCGCGGCGAAGGCGTATGGCTCTTCACCACCGACGGACGGAGGATCCTGGATGCGTGCTCCGGCGGAGCCATGACCAGCTGTCTTGGCTATGGCGTGGTGGAGGTGATCAACGCCGCCGCCGCACAGGCAAATGAAATCGCCTACTACTACAACCACCACTTCACCAATCGTCCGCAGGAGCAGCTGGCGGAGCGGCTGGTGACCGAGGTGGCTCCCGAGATGGCTCGGGTGAAGTTCACGTCTGGCGGCTCGGAAGCGAACGAAGCGGCGATCCGGCTGGCGCGGGCCCCGCTCGCGCACGCGCTCGACCAGGCGGCGTTCATGAATGACGTCCAGACCTGCGCAGGCCTACCACGGCTCCACCTTCGGGGCGCTCGCGCTCAGCGGTCGCCGGCGTTCGCTGCAGCAGCCGTACGAGAAATATCTCCCCGATTACGTCCACATCCCGCCGGCGACGCCACGGCTCGATCCAACCGGCGACAGGGCATTGGCCGAGCTGGACAGCATCCTCGAGAACGTCGGTCCCGACTCGATCTCGGCGTTCTTCTGTGAGCCAGTGAGTGCGGCGGCGTTACCGGCGTACTCGCCGCCCACGCAGTTCTGGGAGGGACTCAAAGAACGCGCGAGGCGATACGGCTTTTTGATTTGCTTCGACGAGATCGTCTCGGGGATGGGGCGGGTGGGGAGGTGGTTGGCGGCTCATGAGCTGCCGCTCGATCCGGACATCGTCACGATCGGCAAAGGATTAGGCGCCGGGTATGCGCCGCTGGCGGCTGTGCTTTGCCGGCAGCATGTTTTCGATGCGATCGCCGGAGGCTCACGCGAATTCGATCTCGGTCACACCTGGGACGGGGCGCCGCTGCCCTGTGCCGTCGGGCTCGCCGTTCTGGACGTCATTCATGAACGCCGCCTGGTCGAGCGCGTGCGCGAGCGGGGCCCGCGCCTTCTCGATGAGCTGCGGGCGTCGCTGCAGGGGTCGTCGATCGTGGGCGAGGTGCGCGGGCGCGGGTTCTTGCTTGGGGTCGACCTGGTCGATCCACGGGATGGACGTTCCTTCCTGCCGGATGAGCTGGATGCGGCGTCACAGGTGGAGGACATCGCGTTCGGCCTGGACCTGCTGGTCAGCTCGACGCATTCCACGCAGGACGGCTACGCCGGGGACGAAGTCCTGCTCGCGCCTGCCTACACGAGCAGCGATGCCGAGCTCGGCCAGATGGTCGAGCGGTTTGCCACGACGATCGCGAGCCTCGAGCGCAAGGTCCTTCAACAGCTTGGGCGACAACCCGTCGCCACGGCGCGCGGATCGTGACCACCATCGACGCGGCGGCCAGCATTGCCCAACGCGAGGCGTCTGAGGCAACGAGCCAGATCAGTCCTGCCGGGAGCGAGTTCGTCTTCGTCGGTCTCCCGGACGTAAACGGGTCGATCCGGGGAAAGGCATTTCGACCCGAGGCCTTCGAGGCGGTCCTGCGGGACGGCACCATGATGACGGATCTCCTGCTGGCGCTGGATCCGACCGACACGCCGATCACCGACTACGAACGCTTCGGCATTCGGTCCGGCGCCGGAGATCTGCTGGTTCGACCGGACGCGAGCACGTTGCACGAGCTGACCTGGCGGCCGGGCTGGCGAATCTGCCTGGCCACGCCGAGTTGGCGCGATGGCC
>VBEE01000120.1 GCA_005881715.1 Chloroflexota bacterium
CAACCGACGCCAACAAGTACCAGGGATTCAAGCCGCAGTTCACCAACATCGACGGCAGCATGATCACGAGCGCCTCACGATCCACCGATCCCAACACGAACCTGCCGGACGTCCAGTTCTCGTTCAACAACACCGGCAACGATCGGTTCTGCAATCTGACGCGCGATCGCGTCAGCCACCCGCAGGGCACGCCGGAGAACAAGATCGCGATTTTCATCGACAAAGACCTGGTCGAAGACGCCAATGTCCAGAGTGAGATCTGCGGCGGTACCGGCATCATCACCGGCGGCTTCACCGCCGCCAGCGCCCAGGCGCTGGCGGTCCAGCTCAACTCCGGCGCGCTGCCGGGCACCATCACCCTGGTGTCGAGCACTGAGGTCGGTGCGACGCTGGGCGCGTCGACGGTCAAGCTGAGCCTGCTGGCCGGCGCCTTTGGGCTCGCCATCGTCATCCTGTTCATGCTGCTCTACTACCGGCTCCCGGGGGTGGTGGCGAGCGTCGCCCTCCTGCTCTACGCGGCCATCGCGCTGGCCATCTTCAAGATTTTCGGGGTCACGCTCACCCTCGCGGGCCTGGCGGGTTTCATCCTCTCGGTCGGGATGGCCGTCGACGCCAACGTGCTGATCTTCGAGCGCGTCAAGGAGGAGTTGCGCGCGGGTCGGACTCTGGGCGCCTCGATGGAAGCCGGGGTGCGTCGCGCCTGGCCGGCAATCCGGGACTCGAATATCTCGACATTGATCACCTGCTTCGTCCTCTACTTCTTCGGCGCGCCACTGATCAAAGGCTTTGCGATTACGCTGGCCATCGGGGTGCTGGTCAGTATGTTCTCGGCGATTGTCACCACCCAGCAGTTCCTGCAGGTCCTGGCCGGGCTGCGGCCGGCGCGCCGGCTCGCGCTCTACGGCGTCCAGGCGCCGAAGGCCGCATGAGGTGATCGGGTAGATGGACATCGTCGGACGGCGCAACTGGTATTTCCTGTTGTCGCTCGCCATCATCCTGCCGGGCATCATCTCCATGCTCTTCTTCGGTTTCCGCCTCGGCATCGACTTCGCCGGCGGCGATCAGTTCAACATCGCGTTCAAGCAGCCGACTTCGGCCGCCGCTGTCCAAAAGGAGATGGACACCTTCAACGTGGAGGCCACCGTACAGCAGGCGGGCCCGAACAACGTCTTGATCACGACCAAGCCGCTCGGCATCAACGAGGAAACCGCCGTCCGCGATGACCTGAACAAAAAATTCGGCGGAACGGTGGCAAGCAGCGCGTTCGTCGGGCCGACGATTGCGAAGGAACTGGTGCTTGGCGCCGGCGCGCTGATCGCGATCGCCTCGATCTTGATCGTCGCCTACCTGAGCTTCCGGTTTAACTACAAATTCGCGGTCTGCGCCATCCTCGCCCTCTTGCATGACGTCTTTGTGCTGACCGGGGTGTACTCCATCCTGGGCAAGATCTTCAACCTACAGCTGGGGGAGATCAACACCCTGTTCGTCACGGCGGCGCTGACGGTGATCGGCTTCTCGGTGCACGACACCATCGTGATCTTCGACCGGATCCGGGAGAACTTGCGCCAGGCCAGCCGGTTGACCTTCGAGCAGAATGTCAATCTCAGCATCATCCAGTCGCTCGCCCGATCGATCAACACCTCGATGACGGTGGTCTTCGTCCTCGTCGCACTCTTTTTGATCTCGCCACAGAACATCAAGGGGTTCACCCTGGCGCTGCTGATCGGCATCGTCAGCGGGACCTACTCATCGATTTTTAATGCGAGCCCGCTGCTCGTGGTATGGAGGCGGCTCGACCCCAGATAACTGGCTATACTCAGAGCCAAGTGAATAGGAATCTTGCAATGCGGGGCCGTCGGCCCTTTTTCTTTTAGTGGTGTCCTCGCCAGCAACGAATCCCCAGATCAGTCGCATCCGCGATCTCTTTCAGCCCACCCTGAACTTCCTCGGCTATGAGTTGTACGACCTTGCGCTGACCGGGACCGCCGGGCACACCACGCTCCGGGTCCGCATCGACCGCGCGGAAGGCGTGACCCTCGACGACTGCGAACGGGTCAGCAAGTCGTTGAGCGCGTTGCTCGACCAGGCCGATCCGCTGCCCACGCGCTACGACCTCGAGGTCTCCTCGCCAGGAGCGGAGCGCCCCTTGCGAAACCTCGACGAGTACCGGCGCTTCATCGGCAAACGGTCCAATGTCCGCTACCGGATCGGCGACAGTGAGCAGGTTGCCGAGGGCCGGCTGATGGCGGTGTCAGACGAGGCGATCGAGCTGCAGTTGGGGGAGGGCAGACACCTGCGGACCGCGGTGATCCCGCTCACGGATATCCTGGCCGCCCGGCTGGCGGTCGATCTTTCACGCCACTAATGCTGAAGTCAGACTTCATCAAGGCCCTCGATCAGGTCCAGGAGGAGAAGGGGATCTCCAAGCAGTCGCTCCTCAACCTGATGGAAACGGCGCTGGCGACCGCCTACCGGCGGGCGTTCAATCCGCCTGAAAGCGTTCGGGTGCATGTCGATCCCGACACCGCGCAGATCGCGATCTTCGGCCGGCGTCGGGTGGTCGA
>VBEE01000008.1 GCA_005881715.1 Chloroflexota bacterium
TCGGCCCAGTAGGGATCACCCGGCAGGTGGCCACTCATCGCGTCGAGTCCGAGCGCGACGTCGGTCACCGTTCGGGCGATCACGCCGCTGGTGGACAGACCGGCCCAATCTTCGCCGAGCAGCGGACCGCTGGAGATCCGGCCGCGCGACGGCTTCAACCCGACCACGCCACAACACGAGGCCGGGATCCGGATCGAGCCACCGCCGTCCCCGCCATGGGCGAGGCCGCAGAGCCCGGCGGCGACCGCCGCAGCGGCCCCTCCGCTGGATCCGCCCGCGGTCCGGCTCTTGTCCAGGGGGTTGCGCGCTGGAGGAAACATCGGACCTTCGGTGACCGGCCGGGTCCCGAACTCCGGCGCATTCGTCTTTCCCAGGATGACCGCTCCCTCCTCTTTCAAGCGCCCAATGGCGAAGCTGTCGACCTGAGCAATGGATCTTTCGAACACGCGCGACGCCAGGCTATTGCGGTAGCCGGCAAGCGCCGAGGTCTCCTTGATCGAGATCGGCACACCGTTCAGCAAGCCCTGCCGTTCGCCGCGCGCGATCCGCTTCTCAGCGGCAGTCGCCTGGCTTTCCGCAAGCTCACGGGTGAGGAGCACGTAGGAATTGAGCTCCGGGTCGATGCGAGCGATTCGGTCGTAGTAGAGCGCAACGAGCTCACCAGGCTTCAGTTGCTTCGCTGCGATGGCCCGGGCTTGCTCGAATGCCGGCTTCAGCGCCCAGGCCTCGTCGATCACGCGGTTACTCTATCGGCTCACAAAAACAGCCCGCCAGAGCACTGGCGGGCTGTGCATGAAGGGGGTAGCTCAGCGAGATTCGAGGGCGGCCTCGGCTTCGATCTCCTCTTTGGCCTCGGCCGGAGTCTTGGCAGGCACCGCCTCGACGTCGATTTCCAGCTTCACCTCGTCACCGACGACGAACCCGCCGGCTTCCAGGGCCTGGTTCCACGTCAGGTTGAAGTCTTTGCGATTGACCTTCGTCTCGGCGTTAAAACCGATGCGGCGGTTTCCCCAGGGATCCTTGACCTCACCGGTAAAACCCGCGTCGAGCGTGACTTCCTTGGTGAGGCCGTGAATCGTCAGATCGCCGATGACCTTGAAATGCGACGGGTCCGTACCTTCGACGCGCGTGCTCTTGAACGTGATGGTCGGGTAATTCGCGACGTCAAAGTGGCCGTCGGCGCTTCGCAGGTGATTGTCCCGCATCTCCACGCCGGTGTTGATGGTCGCCGGATCGAGCACAACCTCCACCCTGGCCCGGCTCAGGTTGTCGCTGTCGGTGTCGATCCACCCCTCCTTGAGTTTCATCTCGCCACGCACCCTCGACATCATGTGTCGAATGGTGAACGTGACACTCGTGTGATAGGCGTCAATTGCCCACTTCATGGCTCAGTCCTCCCGGTTTTAGATTGTTGCGTGAGCAACATTATTCAATGCAACAAACTGGTAGGGCAAAATATTCCCGTGGGGAGTGAGCTAAAACCGGCCGAGTTGCGGGCCTGGCGCGCCTTTCTGGACGCCCAGGCCACCCTGTTACGCCGCCTCGAGGCCGAGCTCGTGGCTGGCGAGGGGATGACGCTGGCCGAGTTCGATGTCCTGGCACAGCTCTGGATGGCCCGGGATGGCCGGCTCCGGATGACCGAACTCTCGGGACGGGTTCGGCTGAGCCGCAGTGGGATCACCCGGCTGGTCGACCGGCTGGTTCGGGTCGGGCTGGTCAAGCGCGGAAACTGCGCGACGGACCGCCGCGGGACATGGGCGATCCTGACGCCAGCCGGCAACGCCCGGCTTCGCCGGGCCCGACCCCTCCACCTGCGCGGCGTCCGGCAGCATTTCGCTCGGCGGCTTTCCGCTGCCCAACTCGGCGAGCTCGCCGACGCGCTCGAGCCCCTGGCCGCTGGTGATACGCGACCAGAAACCGTGGAGCCAGCCCGCCAGCCGTGACGTCCAAGTGGCGGACCATGATCGGCGTCTCGCTGGGTGCCTTCTGCCCACCGCTGGGCGTGAGCACGATCTCAATCGGACTGCCCGCAATCGCCAGCTCCTTCCATCAGCCGGTGACCTCCACCGAATGGGTCATCGTGACCTACACGCTCGTGATCACCGCCCTGTTGATGACCTTCGGACGCCTCGGCGACCTGGTGAGCACGAAGCGGCTGTACGTGATCGGGTTCGGCGTTTTCACGCTCGGCGCGCTCACCAGCGGTCTCAGTCCGGGCTTCGGCTGGTTGCTCGCCAGCCGCGCCGTCCAGGGGTTGGGCGGCGCGATGATGTTTTCCGTGGCGGCGGCGATCGTGACGCGGGCGTTTCCACCATCGGAGCGCGGGCTGGCACTCGGGATCAACGCCGTTTTCATCTACGCCGGGTTGACCGTCGGTCCGCTGGTCGGCGCCTTCGTGCTCCTCACCTCGTCGTGGCGAGGCCTGTTCCTGGTGAGCGTCCCGCTTGGCATCGCCGGCGTCCTGCTTGCGCTCCTTTTCTTGCGTGATCCCGACGTGCCTCTGCGTCGCGATCGCACTCAGTTTGACCTGGTCGGCGCCCTCCTGGGCTCGCTCGCCCTGCTGTGCCTGCTCCTGGTCCTGAGCCAGGGACCCACGTGGGGTCTGCAGTCGCCCGCAACGATCGCCCTGGTGATCGCCAGCGTTGCGCTCGCCTTTGGCTTTCAGCGCTGGGAACGGCGGGCGCCGGCGCCGATGGTCGACCTCAGCATGTTCGCCGACCGCCTCTTCTCGGCGGCGTTGGCCAGCAGCGTGCTCGCTTACCTCGCCATCTTCATGCTCAATCTGCTGGTGCCCTTTTACCTCATCCATGGGCTTGGCTTCGACTACCTTCATGCCGGGATCCTCCTGACGCCCGTACCGATCGCGATGGTCGTCTTCGCGCCGATCAGCGGTTGGCTTTCCGACCGGATCGGCTCGCGATTGTTGACGGCGGGCGGAATGTTGCTGGTCGCCATCAGCTTCTACTGGCTCAGCCGGCTCGGGATCCATCCCAGTTATCTGGACCTCGTGCCGCCGTTGTTGATCAACGGCGTGGGAACCGGCCTCTTCACCTCACCGAATAACAGCGCCGTGATGGGCGCGGTTCGCCCGGGCCGGGTGGGCACCGCAGCCGGGCTGCTCGCCACCAGCCGGAGCCTGGGGATGGCGCTGGGTACCGCCACGGCGGCGGCGGTCACTGCGCTGCGCCTGCCGATCCACCTGGCGGACCATCTCACACCGGCGGTGGCGGCGCTCGCCTCCTACCAGGATGGCTTCCTTGTGGCGGGGATTGTTGCCCTGCTCGCCGCGGTGACCTCGATGGTGCGCGGCTCCGCGCGGTCGGTGGCCAGCGGCGCGCGACCGGCCGAGCAACAGGCGATCGGGTAAGCCGTGTGACGGCGCCGAGGACGCTGCACCGCACGACCGTCGCCCAGAGCTGGGCGTGGATGCGCCTGGACATTCTGATTCGGCTGATTCCGCTCACGGTTGCGCCGCTGGTTTTCAGCTGGTTCACGGGCACGCCGCTGGCGGCCTTTGGCCTGAGCTTCGCGCACCCGCTCCGCGACGTCGTGATTTCGATTCCCCTGGGGCTGGCGGGCTTTGCCATCGCCACCGCCTTTGCCAGCTACCTTGGCCGGCGTAGCGGCCGCTGGTTCGTCCCCACCGTGCCGGACCTGACCGTGCAAAGCGCCTACTACATCGTCCTCAACGCCCCCATCGAAGAGTGGTTCTTTCGCGGCTTCGTGCAGGGGATGCTGAGTCGATGGTGGCAGGCGCCGGCGATTGCCGTCCTCGTGGCCACCGCGATCTTCGGCGCCTATCACTTGCTTGACCGCTGGGGATGGCGTCCGGTCGTGGGCGCGACGGCGGCCGGGCTCTTTCTGGGCCTGATCTACCTCTGGCAGCCCTCTCCCCCATCGCTGCTCGCCCCCACCCTGGTGCACGCCGCCATTACCTGTGGCTTTCTGAGCCTGGGTCCGTACGTCCTCTATCACTGGCGCCGGAAAAGCCTCGGTTAACCTTCCTCTGGCTGGCCCAGCCACTCCCGCTGTTTGTAGCCCCAGTGATGGCGCGCATAGATACGGCGCAGCGTGCCGGAACGGCTGCGCGTAACCAGGGATTCGGTTTCCGCCCAGTTCATGTGGTACTTCACGCCCTGTAGGACCTCGCCATCGGTGACGCCCGTCGCGGCGAAGAAGACATCGTCGCTGCGGACCAGGTCGTCGATGCCGAGCACCCGGTCGAAGTCGGCGCCGGCAGCCTCGGCCTTGTCCTTTTCTTCGGGGTTGCGGGCGTAGAGCTTGCATTGAATCTCTCCGCCCAGGCATTTGAGCGCCGCCGCGGCCAGCACTGCCTCGGGTGATCCTCCGATTCCGAGCAGCACGTCGAGTCCCGACCCCTCAATGGCCGTCATCATCGCACCGGCCACATCACCGTCGCTGATCAGCTTGATGCGCGCCCCGGTTTCACGGACTTCCTTGATCAGATCCTCATGCCGTGGGCGGTCGAGGATGACGACGGTCAGGTTGCTCACCCGCATCCGCTTGGCCCGAGCGACCCGCTGCAGGTTGGCGGCGACGGAATCTTCGATGTTCAGCGTGCCGGCGGCATCGGCGCCGGTCGCGATCTTATGCATGTACGCGACGTGCTTGGCATCGTAGAGCGATCCCCGCCCGGCGGCCATCGCGACGACGGAGATCGCGTTCGGTAGTCCCTTCGAGAGCAGCGTGGTGCCGTCGATCGGGTCGACGGCGACGTCGACCTCGGGAGGGTCGCCGGTCCCGATCTTTTCGCCGATGTAGAGCATGGGCGCCTCGTCTTTCTCGCCCTCGCCGATGACGACCACGCCGTCCATCGGGATCATGCCCAGCGCCCTCCGCATGGCATCGACGGCCGCGCCATCGGCGGTGTTCTTATCGCCGCGGCCCATCCAGCGGGCGCTGGCCAGCGCCCCAGCCTCGGTGACCCGGACCAGTTCGAGGGCCAGGTTGCGACTGATCTCCGCCGAGACGTTTTCCGTCGCTCGGAGCGGTCGGGCCATCAGATACGCTTGCGATGTTCCGGCATCGGCACCCGCACCTACTTTAGCGGGCGGCCCACCGGAGGGGAGAAAGGTGGAAACGACCAGCCAGCCGCCGGTCAAGCTTCCGTCCTGGCCGCGGGCCCGAACCGTGCGCGGTGCTCGGGCCATCCTGCAAACCTTCATCATCTTCCCGTTGATGGGCGCCTTCTCGCCCCTGACGGTGATCGACCGGTATCGCGTCAAAACCATCAAGGGCGGCGCGATCTTCGTTTCCAACCACAGCAGCGCACTGGATGCCGTCGTCATGTTGCAAGCGCTGCCCAGCCGGTTCCGTTTCCGGGCGTTTGTCGTGGCCGCCGCCGACTCGATCTTCAAGCGGAAGTGGGAAGCGATGCTGACCGAGCTCTTGATCAACACCTTCCCCATTCCACGCGCTGGCGGCGCCCGGCCCGCGCTGGACCGCCTCAAGGAGCATCTCAGCCACGGCTGGTCGGTCGTGATCTTCCCCGAGGGGACACTATCGCGGACCGGCAACATCGGCACCTTCAAGAAGGGCGCCGCCATCCTCGCGATCGATGCCACGGTACCGATCGTGCCGGCTTATGTCGACGGCCTCTACGAAGTCTTCCCGCGTTTTCGCCGGATCCCCCGCCGCCATTCCGCCAGCATCACCTTCGGCGACCCGCTGTCTCCGCAGCCGGGTGAGGACTACGACACCTTCATCGCCCGCGTCGAGCAGGCGGTCCGGACCCTCGCTGGGCCGAAGGGACTGCTTCGCGACAGCGCCCCGCCTGCGGGCTCGGCCGAAGGCTCGAACTACTGGTACTGAGTTTGGGCTACGTCGGGACTGAGGCGTTAGCGGCGTACAGTTGCCCCATGAAGGACCGTCGTCCGGTTTGGCCTTACCTTGTGGCCGGCCTCAGCATCGTGGTCGTGCTTCTAATCGGCCTCTACATCTGGATTAGCTTGGATTGGTATCGCGCCGAAAACCCTTAGCGAATTCATAGCCTTCCCTCACGCGGGTTTAAGAGCGGCCGGTCAGGATGAATCGTTATGGAGGCACCCGATAATGGCGGGCCCGCCGCCCTTCCCGCCCTGGCGGCGGTCGGCATCATCTCGCTCTTCGTGGCCCTATCGATTGCGACGTACCTGCTGCTGAGCCAATAGCTTCACGACGCCTCGGCGCTGAGGAGGGCTAGCAAGCTCCGTTCCTCGGGGGAGAGCTTGTAGGGATCCACGTCATCCTTCTCTTTGACGGGCTTCAGGCCGCCGGCGAGGTAAGCGGCGATGACCGCGGGATGGACGTAGCCTTTCTTGCATACCGCCGGAGTGTTGCCGAGCTCGTCGGCCACCCGTGCGATGGCACGGACGAGCTGTTTCCTGGCGCCACGGGTGTTCGGTCTGGTGATCGTCTCGCGCAGGAATCGGGCCGCGAGGATCGTGCCGGCCCAGGTGCGAAAGTCTTTCGCGGTGAAGTCCTCGCCGCTGATGTCGCGCAAGTACGCGTTGACGTCGGCCGAGTCGATCGGCTTCGCCTCACCACTCTCGTCCAGAAACTGGAAGAGCTCCTGACCGGGGATCTCGAGGAATCGCTTGACGATCCGCGCCAGCCGCCGGTCCTGGAGGTCGACCCGATGCAGCTTGCCGCTTTTGCCCCGAAAGCTGAAATGCACGTCCGCGCCGATCACTTCGGCATGTCGGTTTCGCAGGGTCGTCAGTCCGAACGAACCGTTCTCCTTTCGATACTCCTCGTTGCCGACCCGGATTCGGGTCTCCTCGAGGAGGCGGACGATCGCCGCAAGCACCTTCTCTCGCGGCATACCGGGCCGTTCCAGGTCGCGGTCCGTCTGCTCGCGGATCTTCGGCAAGGCCGCAGCAAAGGCCAGCATCCGGTCGTACTTGACGGCATCGCGGACCTCGCGCCAGCGCGAGTGATATCGGTACTGCTTGCGCCGCCTGGCGTCGCGCCCGGTCGCCTGCAGATGGCCGCGCGGGTCGGGGCAGATCCAGACGTCCGTCCACGCCGGCGGGATGGCCAGGCCCTTGATCCGCCGGATCGTGACCGAGTCCCGGATGCCGCGGCCCTCACCGTTGCTGTACGTGAAGCCTTTCCCGGCGCGCTTCCGACGGATCCCCGGGCTCAGATCCGAGACATAGCGCAGGCCCGCGGCACGCGCCGATTCGATCGGATCGACCAGCTCCGCGGCATCGACCGAATCCGGTGGCCGCCACGGCTGCTCCACCGCTAGCGCCATCGCCACTCAATTCCTGTCATTTTCGACCCATGAGATATGATATCGTTAATATAACCTGAATGGAAGGCCATCAGCCTTCGAAGGAGGTGAATACCTTGACGAGCCTCATCTGGGCGGTCGTCGTCATTCTTGTCGTACTCTGGCTCCTCGGCTGGTCATTCCAGGTTGGCGGGTCCCTGATCTTCCTGCTCCTGGTGCTGGCCATCGCCGGGGTGATCTATAACCTCGTGGCGGGCGGCATGTACGGCGGAGCTCACCACCATCACACCACCGATGTCACCGAGGTCGAGCACCACGACGTCTGAGCCAGACGTTCTAAAGGAAAAGCGGCCCGTCCGGCCGCTTTTTTTGTTGCCCGAGGCCGTCTACAATTTGCCCCAACCGGCCGCGGCGATCACGCCGCCGGGCAGGAGGTGGGGAATGGATGACAGCGAGTTCCTGAAGCTGCTGACCCACATCCACGACGAGATGCTGGAACTGGTCAAGGAACAACACCCGTCGCACGAGCAGTTCGCCGCCTGGTTGCTCGGACAGATCGAGGGGCGGCTGCGAATGCGCATCGGCACGGTGAAACCCTGAGCCGCCCAGCGGCCAGGACAAGTGACGTTCCGCTGGCACCGTCGGCCCGCGAAGCGCTCGAAATGGCGCAACGCCTTGCTGCCCAGACGGGCGCCGAAGAGGTCGAACCGGCGCATGTACTGGATGCGATCGTTGTCCTGCCTCGCAACGCGGCGCATCGGGCACTGGTCGATCTCGGCGCTGACATTCAGCAACTCGAACGGACGACCGTCGCCCGTGGACCGGCCGTCAGCGAATCCCGCCGGTCGGTTCCGATGGGGGCGGCGACCCGCTTTCTCCTGAACAATGCGCACCGCGAAGCTGACCAGATCGGCCACTACCAGGTGGACGCCGTGCACCTTCTGCTTGCGCTCCTCTACAAGGACTCGAAAGCGACCGCGGATCGCCTGGAGCAAGCCGGTCTCACCATCTACGCCGTGCGGCAATATCTCACCGCTCCTTCTCCGACGACGAAAGGCCTTCGCCGGCGGCCCGTCCCCTCGCTCGCCGGGGCGATCCGGGTCAGCCCCATCTTCGCGATTCCGGTGGGCGCGGCTGTCGTCGGCGGCGCGGGTCTGTGGTCCGGTGTCGCTCCGGGGCTGACGCTGCTGCTGAGCGTCCTGCTGGTCATTGGCGGCTGGGTCACGTCGCTTTGCATCCACGAATTCGGGCATGCCCTCCTCGCGTACCTCGGCGGCGACCGGTCGGTGGCCGCGGCCGGCTACCTGTCGCTCAACCCGCTGAAGTACACCCATCCCGTCCTGAGCATCGCGCTGCCGATCGTCTTTCTTCTCATCGGGGGGATCGGCCTGCCCGGTGGGGCGGTCTACCTGAACGAGCGCGCCATCCGAACCGATTGGTGGCGCAGCTTCGCCTCGGCGGGTGGCCCGCTGGGCAATCTGCTCTTCGCGATTCTGATCGGCTGGCCCTTCCTGGTCTTCCAGGGCCTACCACCCTTCGGCGACTTCCACTTCTGGGCCGCCCTCGCCTTTCTCGTGTTCTTGCAGATGACAGCGCTGCTGCTCAACCTCATACCGATCCCGCCATTCGATGGCTTCGGCATCATCGCGCCCTGGCTGTCGATCGAACTGCGGATGCTTGCCAACCGCCTCGGCATGCTGCCGTTGCTGGTCCTGTTCTACCTGCTCTGGCAGGGCGGACCGGTCGGCGCAACCTTCTGGGGCTTCGCCCACAGTCTGACCAACCTGCTGAACGTACCGGGCGACCTCATCGATCTCGGCCGG
>VBEE01000009.1:0-1039 GCA_005881715.1 Chloroflexota bacterium
CGCTACGGCAACAGCAGGGTCGCAGGCCGGGAAGTTGATAGCCACCGGGTAGCAGTCGCCCGACACCAGGTAGCCGGTGTCACTGAGCCCGCTTCCGTTCGCCGTCGATTCGAAGTAATAGGTCCCTGGATTCAGATAGGCGACGCCATTGTTCTGGACGTTGACCGTGTTGTACCGGGTGCATCCGCTCTGCGTTGGATCGAGAGACTGCGTCGGTTGCAAAATGACGAAGTCGGTACTGATCGTGGTGGTCAGCAGCGCCGAGCAGCCGACCACGCCGAGGGTGCTCGGGTCCGCAGGAAGATGCAGGGTTGGGGGCACTATATAGCTGGGCGAGGTGCAGGGCGCGCTCGCGCCGTTGAAGCATAAGGCCCGGGCTGCCGATGGCCCGGGGCAGCTGCCCTCGCGCACGGAGGCTGCGTTGATGGCGGTGGCGCTCGGATACCACTCATAGAGGTCGCCACCGTATGCCGGAGAGGGGGCGCAGAGGAACGTCAGGCTGCCACCCACCACGCTGTTGGAGCCGTTGTCGCCGACACGCTTGGTGGCGGTGATCGTGGTTCCACCGTTGCTTTGAATGTCCAGCGAGTCGTTGTGCTTGAACATGAAAATGGCGTAGGGGATCGCGTAGTTGCGTGCCACCGTGAACACGGCAACGTCCACCGTCGGCCAGAGCGACCCTCCGATCAGTAAGGGCATGTGGTGGGTCAGTCGGACCTGGACGAAGGCCTCGCGTTCGCTGGCAGCCCCGCAGCAGCTAAACGGTGTCGTGATGTTCAGCAGGTACCCTCCGGTCGAATCAGTCCAGTTGGTGCAGCAGGGCGAAATGCCTGCCGTACTCGCGTTCCACGGGCCATGGTTGCTACCGGCGGTGGTCGGCGTGCAGGCCCAGGGGGCGCAAGGGCCTCCGAGGAGCCGGTGGGTCAGCACTCCGCTCTGGCCACCGGCGCACCAGGCCGGTCCCGGGCATGTGTAATTGTTGGAAAAACTGATGCCGAGCGCGCGCTCGATCGAGAGCACGGCGTCGTCCTGGGCTGTC
>VBEE01000009.1:1082-4983 GCA_005881715.1 Chloroflexota bacterium
GTGAGGGCCGCGCCGTCAGCCAGGTTTTGAAGGCTCCGCTGATCCATCAGAACCCTGCCGCCGTCGATGGCCAGCGACACGACGGCAAAGATGGCGACCGCTGACACTCCGAAGATCACGATGACCTGGCCGCGGCTGGCGCGTCGGTTGACTCTCATCAGTACTCCGTATTCATGGCTGCCGTGGCCACGATGTAGATCGTGCCCGTCAGATTGCTCAACATCGGCGTGACGGGCCGGAAGGCATAAACCGTTGAGACCTTCTTGTACCGCGGTGTCGGCGGTGCGCACGCGCCGCACGCGGCAACGGTCTCGATGAAGAAATGCATTTCGCCAATCGTGGGCGTCTGACATACGGACAGCGCTGCCGGCGGCTGCGGCGGCGTCGTCGTTCCACAACCAGCCGGAATGTCGAACGTCGCGATTCCTGCGGCGTTCGCCTGCTGCTGAATCATCCCGGCCACCGTGGGGTCCGTATAACCCGAGCCGTTGTTTCCCCAGGCGGAGGCGTACCGAGCTCCTTGACGGGCCAGGTCTGATCCGACGACAAAATAAAAGCCGGCGCGTCCGAGGTCCAGCACGCCCACGAGGAGCAGAAAGAAAACCGGTGCCAGCAGGCTGAACTCCACCATCGCCTGTCCCCGACGGGAACCGAGAAGAAACTTATGCATTGTTCAGTACCAGGTCATCATGGTCGTCTGCGCCCGAAGCGTGATCGTGCCACCCGTGAAGTTTTGAATCAGTGGCGTCATCGGCGTGAAGGTCGTCGTCGCCGTCACCGTGACCGGGTTGCGACCCGGGACACGGCGAGCTGGGGTAGTAGCAAGGCTGGCCGAGGGCGAAATGCTTAGTGTTGGTGATCCGCCGCTGCAGGTGAGCGTGACATACGACTGTGCCTCGCGGATCCCCGCACGGCAGGCCTCACTATCGTCGAACTGGTACGGAAAGTCGATCAGCACCCGCGCCGATTCGCGAGTCGCGTTTTCGAGGATGATGTAGTAGTAGAAGGCGCGCGTCAGATCGATCGCCCCGAGCAAAAGAAGGGCGATCAACGGAGCCACGAGGGCGAACTCGACAAGCGACTGGCCACGCTGGCCAGGGGAACGCCGAGCGTGAACTCCCCTGAGCACAGCCACCACCTTAGTGACGCGTTCCTACGCCGAGTCTTACGGGGCGGTGGTGCCCCACTGAGGATTCCGGTTGTTACTGGATCGCGTTAGTCGTAACGAAACGGTTACCCGCTTACTGGACCAGCCCTCGGAAATACGGGAGGTAGGCACAGGGTTGTAGTGCTCGTCGATCGTGCCATTACCGCAGATCTGCATGGTCCAGGCGACGATCTGCCCGACTCCATAGCCCGCCCCGTTTCCGCAGAAGAACATGTTGTCCCCCGGCCCGTAGAAGGCGCCGTAGATGTTCAGGTTGGCCTGGCCGGTGAAGTTGACTTCATGGGTTCCCGCCGGAATGCTGCTCGAGCATCCGAATCCCGGGTACGGCCCGGCCGTCTCGATGTAGAAGCTGATGTTGTTGTACTTGGGCGACGGCCGGAAGTTGAGATTGCTCGTCCCGGAGACCTTGAAGCCGTTCGTCGTGCAGTCCGGCGGGTGCATCTCGATGATCAGGCCGAGGTCGGTCGGTACCGGGCTGAAGCTGTAGCCGGTGCAGTTGATAAGAACCGCCGCTCCCGGAGGCGGGTAGTCGAACGCGGTGGCGTTCTTCAGCGTGCCGCCCGACAGTGACATGGCGATCGGCGCGGTGAACCGGTAGACGCCCGGGTACATGATGACCGTCGATCCTCCGGAGCTCTCGCTCAGAGTTCCCGAGTAGGTCCCCGGACACAGGTAGTAGGTTCCGCCCGAGGCCGTCAAGGGCAGCGTATATGTGGGCCCGGTGACCGCCGGTTCCGGATAGCTCGGGAAGGGGATGTGGACGGTCGGCTTCGGATACGGCGTGTGAAGGGTCGCGATCGTGCACAGTGGATAGGTGCCGAGGCTGTCACCCTGGTAGCCCCAGGTGTGAGTTGGAATGTTCGCGGTCCCGCCCAGGCTTTCATTCACCGCCCACAGATCGCCCGACTGACCACAGGGATTGAAATAGATGCTGCCGTTGCCGGCGGTCATGCTCTCGTTGGAGAAGGCCCCACCCTTGGTGCCACCATCGTGAAGGATCAGCTTGCCGTTCGACCCGCTCATCTGGAGGTTCTCGTACTGCGTGTTCTGGTCATCGAGCAGGATCAGTGCGAACGGGTATGTGGCGGTCAGGGCCCTGGCGCGCGACTGCAGGCAGATGGCGTTGGTCGTGGTCGTCCCGGCCAGCGTGCAGGTCGACGAAGAGAAGCCGAGCGCCTGCGCGGCGAAGAACGTGTAGGCGTGGTTGACGACCGCCGTGTACGTGTCCTGAGCAAGATTGGCGACGTTCGCCGTCAGCACGAACTGGTAGGTGCCCGAGAAGGCCGTGGTGGTGTAGGTCGCCGCGGCGCCGGCGGGCACGGTCGGCACTGTCGTCCCGGGGAAGAGGTTGTGATAGATCTCGTTGAGGGCAACCTGATGTGCCGTGTAATAGGTCTGCAGCGGAAGGTTCTCCGCCGCGTCGCCGCCGGCAAGGGCGCCCGCATCGGCGGCGTTCTGCAGGCGTCGCTTGTCGAGATAGATCGAGCCGCCGTCGACGGCGATGACCAGCAGTCCGGTCATCGCCATGATCGACAGCACGAAGATGATGACGGCCTGGCCTGCGAGTTTGCGGCGCCGATAGCTGGTCATCATTTCAGAACTCCGTATTCATCGTGCTGCTCGCGGTCATCGTGATGCCTCCCGGCATGAACTGCGACGCAAACGGCGTGAAGGGCTGGAAGTTGTACGCGATCACGATCTTGATGGGGTAGGTGCCCAGCCCGGCCACGACGGCGGGATTGCAGCCGGCGTTGTTAACCTCGGCCCCCTGACCCTGGGGCGCGTTGGGCGTCGTGGCGCTCGGCGTTCCGCCGGGGATGATGTAGATATAGCCGGTATTTGCTGCGGCTGGGGCGGGCGTGCCTGGATTGGTGGCCGGCGTGTTTCCGTGGATACACCCGGCGACCGAGTTGATGCTCAGGTTGACACCGAACAGCTTGGTGCTGCCGACGATGCTGTTGTCGGTGGCGGCCGTCCCCGTGCCGATCAGCACCGAGTTGCGTGAGCCCTCCCGCGCCGCTTCCGAGATGGCCGCCCAGGTGGCCGCGGCGCGCGCCAGGTCGAAGACGAAGATCAGCAGCATGAAGATCATCGGGGCCAGCATGGCCATCTCGATCATCGCCTGCGCCGACTTGCCTTTACCGCGCATCAGCTATTCCCCTGGGTGAGGATCTCGGTGCTCGCCGCCGCGTGCACCATGGAGCTCAGGATCGGCGCGACCGGTTGGAAGCTGTAGAGGATCGTGACCCGGATCGGCTGGCCGACTGTGGCGGTGGTGGCCGTCGTCGAGTTGTTGAAGCAGATGAAAACGTACCCGGTGTTCGCGCCGCTCGTCGGCGGATACAGCGTGTCGGCAAAGGGATAGGTCGGGCAGTTGGTCAGGCCTCCCGCGCAGCTCGTGTTCGGGTGGCAGGGCTCGGAGAGACTGAGATACGTGCCTTCGCTGTTGACGGCGGCGTAGATCGCGTCGTTGGTGGCGTAGGTGTTGCCCGGTAGCGTCGGGTCGAATTAGGCGCCGTGGCGGGCGCCTTCGCGGGCCGCGTTGGTGATCCCCGTCGAGTAGTAGAACAACCGGGACAGGTCGGAGGCGCCGAGCACCATGAGGAAGAGAACCGGCGCCATCAGCGCCATCTCCACCAGCGCCTGGCCGCGCTTGTTCCGCAGACGGTTGAGCACAGCCAAGAGGTTACGACCGCTGTGCTACGTCGAGGCTTACGTGCCCGGCGTCCCCAG
>VBEE01000009.1:4998-26921 GCA_005881715.1 Chloroflexota bacterium
TCCGAACCTAGTCCCGCTTACTGGGTCAGGCCCTTCATATAGGGCAGCTTGCTGGGATCGAACGTCTCGTTGACGTTGCCGTTGCCGTTGACGGTCAGCGTCCAGGCCACGATCTGACCGACACCGCCCCCGCAGGCGCTGCCGGTCAGGGTCATGTTGTCCGCCGGCCCATAGATGGCGCCCAGGATCGTGTAGCAGGAACCGCCGGAGAATTTCAGCACGTTGGTTCCCAGCGGCGCGCTGGTACAGGTGGACTGCCAGTTTGGCATCGGCTCGATATAGATGCTGATGTTGAAGTACCTGGGCGAGGGGGTGAGCTCGATGGTGGAGGTCGACGCCGCCGAGAAAATGTGCTTGCTGCAGGTAGTCGTGCCCGAGGTATTCGCCGGCGTGATCTCGATGATGACGCCCAGGTCCGCCCCGACCGGCACGGTGCCGCAGGCGCTGACGTAGGGGAGTTCGGACGGCCTGACGGTGCGCAGCGTGCCCTGAATGTCGGCGCCGTTGGCCTCGATCTGGTAGACGCCGGGCAGCATGACCGCCTCCGCGCCGTTCTGCACCTTGATGGCGTTCGTGTACTGCCCCGGTGAGAGGCAGTCCGTTCCACTGACCACCGTCTTGCCGGCGTAGCTCACCGCCGGCGCTACCGGCTCCGGGTAGTTCGGAAAATCGAGGTGCGTGCCGGCCAGTGGAATGGGGCTCAGGGTGTGCTGGCCCTGGACTACGCCGGCACCGTTAAGGGCCGTTCGGTCCGCGGCGCTTTCGTTGACCGCCCAGAGGTCGCCCTGATCGGTACCCGGGCTGAAGATGATCGACGGCGCGCCATTGCCCGGCGCGATGCTGGCATTCGAGAACATGCCACCCCGGTTCCCGGCCCCGCCACCGCCCTGCATCGTGATCGATCCCGGCGTCCCGTTGATGCTGAAGTTTGACCACTGCGCGTAGGCCGGCTTGTCCTGCAGCAGGACCACGGCGTAGGGCAGGTTCGCATTCTGCGCCGTCGCTCGAGCCGCCAAGGTGATCGTCGATTGGAAACCGTGGATCGGCGCCACCGCGACCGGGTGCGTATGCCAGACACTGACCTGGTAGGTATACGAGGTCGGCGCCGAGAGCTCCACGAAATAGCCGGCGGTGAGATTGATGCTGCCGACGCCAGCCACCGGTATGCCGATCGTCTTCAGATTCGGGCACGATGCGCTGCAGGCGGTTCCGGCTTTGCTGGTGCCCGGAAGGTTTTGCAGCAAATTCAGCATCGCCTGGTTGTGGATCGCGGTATAGCTCGGCGGCACGGCCATCAGCAGCTCCGCCCCGGCCAGCGCTGCCGAGTCGGCCGCGTTCTGCAGCTGCCGCTTGTCGAGGTAGATGGCGCCGCCGTCCAGCGCCAGTGCCAGGATGGCGGTCAGAACCAGTACGGCGACGGCAACGAGGACAACCGCCTGGCCTGACTGCTTTCGCAACCAGGCTGCCTGCATCAATACTCCGTACTCATGGTGCTGGTAACAGTCATGACGATCCCGCCGGGGAAAAACTGCGAGCCGAACGGGGTCAGCGGCTTGAAGTTGTACTTGAGCGTGACTGCCAGTGGGTAGTGGCCGGCATAGCTCGGAACCACGGCCCCGCATGTTCCTCCGGCGGACGACGGTTGCCCGGACGGCGCGTTCGACGTGGTATTCCCACTGCCGGCGCCAACATAGATCAGGCCGGTGTTGGCTGACATGGTTGGGCTCGCTGGTGGTGCGTCGTTGACACAGCTGCCCGGGTTGAGCTGCAGCCCGATGGCGTTCAGCTGGACGGCCCCAAGCACGCGGTTGTTGTCCGGCCGGTTGCTGCCGGTGGTGATCGCGGCGCGGGCACCCTCCCGGGCGGCGCCGGCCAGGGTGGCGTAGTCGTAGGCGGCCCGACCGCAGTCGATCACCATCAAGAGTGTCATGACGAGGAAGGGCGAGATCAACGCCATCTCAACCATCGACTGGCCGCGCTTGCGCTTCATTGCTGGGCTTGCACCTGCATCGTGGTGGAGGCGACGACCTGAACCAGGTCGGCGCCGACGACGCCGGCGAGCGGCGTGACCGGCGAGAAGTTGTACAGGATGTTGACCTGGATCGTCTGCTGCGCCGGCGAGGACTGACTGTCGTTACCGTCGAAGCAGATATAGACGTAGCCCGCGTTCGGTTGGGTCGGGTAATAGACCCGCCAGCTCGAGGGCGAGCCGGTCAGGCAGTGTGAGGGACTGCCCGTCGGATAGTCGAGCGTGACGTCCGCCGGCACCTCGTTACGCGCGGCAGCCAACACCAGGTCGTACGTGTCATAGGCGTTGGTGTTGGAGATGGGATCAAAGTACGTCCCCTGGCGCGCGGCCTCACGCGCCGCGTTGGTGACCGCGATCGAGTAATAGAAGACGCGGCCCAGGTCGGCAGTGCCCATCACGAGCAACATCAGGATGGGCAGCAGGAGGGCGGTCTCGACGATCGCCTGTCCGCGGGAACGTGAAAGACGGTGGCACCGCATGTCGGTCTCTAGGATGCCCTCGCCGACCCTCCTCCACTCTCCGCCGTTGGGACCATTCACCATGGCCATACGACGACAAAAACGTTACGGCCGTCGTTATCTTTAGCCGGTGAGTTCCTTGGGCGGGGCAAGGCGCTGCTCCGGACCCATCAGCGGCAGGTAGAGGCTGAGGAGGAGCGCCGAAAGCCCGATGATGAACGCTGCCAGCACGATCGGGATGCCGGGATCCTTGTTGATGGTCAGGTCCGTGTACGGCTTCAGCCCGGTGAAACTCAGTCGGTAGCCGTCAGGGGTCGTTACGCTGTCCCCCACCCGCAGCGCACCACGCCAGCGAAGATCCATGTTGCTGGTGTCGATCGAGTAGACATTCTGCGACTGGGTCAGGTGGAGATCGCCCCGGTAGAGCCGCACCAGCAGGATCGGATTGCGCAACTGTGGGGTCCCGGGCGCGATCGATTGGCCACTGATTTGCGGATCCGGGATGAAGATCGCCGTCGCGCCCAGCTGCTGATCGACCGGCCCGCTGGAGGGCGCCTTGAACACGCCATTCGCGAATTGTGGGTCGCCGACGAAGATGGTCGGGCCGTCCTTGACCACCCGGCCGTCGGGCGTCTCGATCTTCAGCGTCGGGGCCCAGCCATATCCGGCCTGGTAGATCTTGACGCCCCTGTAGTCGACATAGTGGTTGACCTGGATGTTCGCGCTCTCCACCATCCGTCCGCCGTCGTAGATTCGGACCCGGGAGGTGAAGTCTCTGGGCGAGCCGCTGGCCCAGTAGCTGGCGCTGAAACTGTCGACCTTCACCTGGAAACCCGCATGCTCGGTGGCGAGCCGGCCTTCGCTCAGGTTGTCATAGTTCGCGCGAGCCTCCGTAAAGCTATCCCCCTCCACCACCGCCGCGTTGCCGACAAATCCGGCGGCCTTGCCATAGATCACGCCGACCAGCAGGATGAAGAAGCTGGCGTGGAAGATAATGCTCGCCACCTCGGCCCCCAGCGCCCGGTTGCGCTGCGCCGGATCGATGGCGCGCCGCCACGCGGCGGGCAGCCGGATGAACATGCTCGCTCCGATCGACGTGTACATCAGGACGGCGGTGACGATGAACGGCCAGGAACTGAAGATGTCGAAGAGTCCGAGCCGAGCAAACCACGGCGCGGTGACCGGATGCCGCAGCACGTAACCCATGACACCCTGCGGGTTCTGCGGCAGCTGCGGCAGGAATGTGCCGACGATGGCCAGCAGCGCCAGGATGGCGAGCAGGATGATGGCGGTGCGCATTTTGCGGAGCTCGCGCCAGGCGCGGGCGAGCACCCGGATCGGCACGGATACGCGGCGGCTCGCCGCGGATGGTGCCGCCGGGCGAACGGGAGACGGCGCGATCACCGCCCGGGACCTCCAACCGTCATCGTCGCTTAGAAGTGTACGGAGGCGGCGTGGGTTGCCCAGTTCAGGACGACCGCGGGGAAGATGCCGAGAATGATGGTGGCGGCGGCGGCCGCACCAATCACCGTGCCGGTTGAGATTCCAACCCGTTCCTTTTCGACGGCCGCCTCATCCGGCGCCGCCAGCATCACCACGATGACGCGCAGGTAGTAGTAGAAGGAGACGATCGTCATGATCACCGCGACGATCAGCGGCGCCCAGATCTGGGCGTCGACGAGCGCTCGGAAGACGAACAGCTTGGCGAAAAACCCAACGGTTGGCGGAATGCCGGCCAGGGAGAGCATGAAGATGGTCATCACCGTGGCCAGGAACGGGCGCCGGTAGAACAGGCCGCGCCAGTAACTGAGGTCGGCGGTCCGGTCCCCGCCCGCGCCCAGGGCGGTGACCACGGCGAAGGCGCCGAAATTCATCACGGCGTAGGCGGCGATATAGAAGAGCGTGGCGGAAAAGCCCTCCGCGGTTCCCGGCAGGATGCCGAGCAGGATGTAGCCGGCGTGCGCGATCCCGGAGTAGGCCAGCATCCGTTTCAGGTTGTCTTGCGTGATCGCCACCAGGTTGCCGATGAACAGCGAGAAGATCGCGATCAGCGCCAGCGGGAAATACCAGCGGCTGGCAATCGAGGGAAAGGTCGCGATGAATACCCGCCCGATCGCCGCAAATGCAGCCGACTTGGTCGCCACCGACATGAAGGTGGTGACCAACGTCGGTGCCCCTTCGTACACGTCCGGCGTCCACATGTGGAAGGGCGCCGCCGACGCCTTGAACGCCAGCCCAACGGAGAGGAACCCGATCCCGAGCAGGAGCAGGACGTTGCTCGATGCACCCAAACCGCTCGCGGTCGTGAAGGCCGCAATCCCCCGAAGGGTGGTGCTTCCGGTCGCGCCGTAGATCAGCGCCATACCGTAGAGCAAGAAGCCGGTGGCAAAGCCGCCCAGCAGCAAGTACTTCATCGCCGACTCCTGGGAACGGAGCGCAGTGCGGGCGAAGCCGGAGAGGACGTAGAGCGAGATCGATAACAGTTCGATCCCGAGGAAGATCGTCATCAGGCTGGTGGCGGCCGCCAGCAACATCATCCCCGCCGTTGCGCCCAGCACGAGGATGTAGTACTCGCCGTAGTCGAGGTCGAGGGCACGCAGGAAGCGCGGCGAGATCAGCACGGTCAGGATGCTGATCACGATCAAGAGCACGTTGAAGAAGGCGGCCAGGCTGTCGGCCACGACGGTGTCGCCGAAGGCGGCCCGGCTCTGGCCCCACAGCGGGATGCTGGCAACCAGGGCGGCGAGCAGTCCGGCAATGCTCACCGCCGCCAGCCAGCCACGCCGCCTCGCGGGAATGATGAGGTCGAGAAAGAGGACGACGATGGCCGTCCCGGTCACGATCAGCTCCGGCAGGATGGCGCCATAGTCGATCCCGATGCCGTTCAGGTTGATCGTCATCGAAGCAGCACCGGAAGCGCTTTCACGGTCGCCTCCACGGCCGCCGGGAAGAAAGCGGGACTGACCCCGATCACGATCATCAAAGCCAGCAGGGGCGCCAGCACCCCGGCGTCGGCGACCCGCATCTCGCCGAAGCCGGCCGGCTGCGGCGGCGCCTCCTGGAAGCTGCCCTGGTAGAAGCGCAGGACGTACCACGCCGCCAGAATGACGCCGATGCCGGCGCCGACGGCCATCGGGACGAACGCCGTCCAGGCGCCAAGCATGATCAGGAACTCGCCGGTAAATCCGTTCAGCCCGGGAAGACCCAGCGCCGCCAGCGAGATCACCAGGAACAGTGCGGCAAACGCTGGCGCGCTGGCACCAAGTCCACGCAGCTGAGCCCGGTCGCGGGTACCGCTTCTCCGCTCGATCATCCCCACGATCAGGAAGAGGGCGGCGATGATGACGCCGTGGTTGACCATCTGCACCAGGGCGCCCTCGATACCGAGCAGATTGCCGGCGAAGATCCCCAGCCCGATGAAGCCGAGATGACTCATCGACGCGTATGCGACCAGCCGTTTCAAGTCAGTCTGCACCAGTGCCATGAATGCGCCGTAGAGGATGCCGGTGGTCGCCAGCACGGCAAGGGCCGGCCCCAGGCTGTGCGCCGCATCCGGGAAAAGCGACAGATTGAATCGCAGGAAACCGTAAGCGCCGAGCTTCGACACCAGCCCGGCAAACACGATCACGACCGGGATCGGCGAGGCCGTGTAGGCGGCCGGCAGCCAGGTGTGCAGTGGAAAGAGCGGCATCTTGATGGCAAACGCCAGGGCGAAGCCCAGGAACAGTAGCTGCGGAATGCCGATCTCGCCGAGGTTCAACGGCAGGTGCCACACGCCTGATGCCGGATGCTGAACGAGCACCGTCCAGTCGAAGCTCAGCTGGCCGGTCTGCGCGAAGGTGATCGCGGCGACGGCCAGGATGGCGACGAGCATGGCAAAGCTGCCGAAGACGGTGTAGATCAGGAACTTGAAGGCGGCGTAGACGCGCTGGCCCTCACCCCAGACCCCGATCAAGAAGTAGAGGGGAACCAGCATCGCCTCCCAGAAGACATAGAAGAGGATGAGATCGAGCGACAACAGGATGCCGGCAGTGGCGGCCTCGAGGATCAGCAACAGCAAGATGAACTGCTTCAACCGCGGGGCGGCCGAGCTGGTTACCAGGACGGCGATCAGAAACAGCAATGCGTTCAGTCCGAGGAGGAAGAGGCTCAACCCATCGACTCCGAGGTGGTAGCTGATGCCGACCGCCGGCACCCACTGACGGAGTTCCTCGAACTGAAGGTGAAGATTGCCGACGCCCTGCTGGAACCCGCCGATGATCACCAGCACCAGCGCAAGGGTGATCACGGAAGCGAGAACGCCGAGCTGCTTGATGACGCGTCGGGCCACCGCCGGCGTGAGCGCAACCAGAAGCGCACCGGACAGCGGGATGACGACGGCCAGCGTCAACCAGGGGACGTTGGCGGGGAGCGCGTACCAGCTCATCAGCCGAGCCTCACCGGCAGGTAGCCGAGGAACGCGGCGACCACCAGCACGACGCCGATGGCGCCACCCAGGGTCCACAGGGCATAGCTGCGGACGCGACCGGTCTGGATGAGCCGAAACTCTTTCGCCTCCACCAGAAAGAACTCGGCCACGCCGTTGACCGCGGCGTCGATCACCCGCGGCTCGATTCGATCGTTCAACAAGCGGGCGAGCGCGAACCCCGGGCGGACAAACACCAGGTCGTAGAGCTCGTCGATGTAGTACTTGTGCTCGACCAGGGTGTGCAGCGGACCGAGTCGCGTCCGCCAGGCGACCGCGAGCTCCGGCCGGCGCGCGTGGAGCAGATAGGCAATGCCGAAGCCGGCCAGCGCCACCAGCACGGAGAGCCCGGCAAGCCCGATGACAACCGCGATGTTCACCTCGACCGGGTTGCCGAAAATCGGCGACAGGAAATTCGCCACCGGGATGTAGCCGGCCACCACGCCGCCGGTGGCAAGGATGACGACCGGGACGGTCTGAATGGGTGGCGCCTCGTGCAGGTGGCGCTCGTCACGGGACAACCACTCCCAGCCGAAGGCGATAAAGAAGAGGCGGAACATGTAGTAGGCCGTGAGCCCGGCGGTGATCAACGCCAGCACGCCAAGCCAGAATTCGCTGCCGGCCGCGTTCAATGCCGACCGGATGATCTCGTCCTTACTGAAGAACCCGGCCAGCAACGGGAAGCCGCTGATGGAGAGCGTGCCGATCAGGAAGGTCCAGAACGTGATCGGCAGCCCGGCCCGCAGGTTGCCCATGTGGCGGATGTCCTGATCGTCATGGAAGGCGTGGATGACGTTGCCCGCCGCCAGGAAGAGCAGGGCTTTGAAGAAGGCATGGGTCATGAAATGGAACATGCCCGCCGCGTAGGCGCCGATCCCCACGGCCAGGAACATGTATCCGATCTGGCTCATCGTCGAGTAGGCCAGGATCCGCTTGATATCGACTTGCGCGGTTCCGATGGTGGCCGCGAAGAAGGCGGTGACCCCGCCGACCACGGCGACGGTGGCGGCGGCCGTCGGAGCCCAATCGTAGAGGAGGTGCATGCGCGCAACCAGGTAGACGCCCGCCGTCACCATGGTGGCGGCGTGGATCAGCGCCGACACGGGGGTCGGGCCTTCCATCGCGTCCGGCAGCCAGGTATGGAGCGGAAGCTGCGCCGATTTCGCGACCGCGCCGACCAGCAGCAGCAAACAAATGGCCGTAATGACCAGGCCCCCCTTCGGCAATTGATGGACGCGGCCGAAGATCGCCGTGTAATCCATCACCCGGAGGTTGAGAAAGAGCAGGAAGGCGGCGAAGATCATGCCCACGTCGCCGATCGTGTTCATCACGAAGGCCTTGCGCGCGGCGAGCACCGCCGACGTGCGCTCGAACCAGAATCCGATCAGCAGGTAGGAGCTGAGGCCGACGCCCGCCCAGCCGATGATCAGCCAGACCAGGTTTCCCGAAAGGACGAGCAGCAGCATCGACAGCACGAAGAGGTTCATGTAGGCGAAGAAGCGCGAATAGCCCCGGTCCTCCCGCATGTAGCCGATGGAGTAGACGTGGATCAGAAAACCAACCCCGGTGATCACAAGGATCATCAGGGTGGAAAGCGCGTCCACATAGAGGTTGAAGGGGACGTTGAAATCCCCACTCCGCCACCAGGTGAAGTACGTCTGATCCAGGGGCTTTGCGCCTGTCAGCAACTGGATCAGGATGGCAAGCGACAGGACGAACCCGAGACCGACGCTGCCGGCGCCGATCCAGCCCACCACCGGGCGGGGCAGCCGGCGGCCAAACAGCGCATTGACCAGGAAACCGACAAGCGGCGCAAGCAGAACCAGCGGCGCCAGCGTTTCCACGCCCGGCTACTCCTTCATCAAATCGAGTCCGTCGACATCCATCTGCCGGCCGGCCCGGTAGACCTGCACGATGATGGCGATCCCGACCACGACCTCGGCGGCCGCCACCGTGATCACCAGGAAGGCGAAGACCACGCCATCGAGCGAGTTCAGGTAGCGGCTGATGGCGGCGAAGGCGAGGTTGACCGCGTTCAGCATCAGCTCGATGCACATGAAGACGACGAGCGGGTTGCGCCGGACCAGGAAGCCGATCGCCCCCATCGTGAACAGCGCGCCGCTCAAGAGCAGAAAGGTATAGGCGGGAACCGGCACTAGCGAATCCTCCGCATGGCCAGGTAGACGGCGCCTACCGCCGCAATCAGCAGCAGGACCGAGGTCACCTCGACCGGGAAGAGGAACGTCGTGTAGAGCGCCGTCCCCACACTCTGAACATTGCCCACCGCGTTGATCACCTCGGGCGTGAACGGACCCGACCGGCCCGTCAACCCCTGGTTCACGAGCAGCACCCCGAGCAGGGCGGCGAAGATCAGACCGAAGACGATGCCGTACATCCACTCGCTGCCGCGGGCCGGGCCGAGGGTGACGTCGGACTCCGGATTCATCAGGGCGATGATGAAGACAAAAAGCACCATCACGGCTCCGGCGTAGACGATCACCTGGGCGGCGAACAGGAACTGCGCGTTCAGCATCAGGAACAGGACGGCCAGGCCCAGCATGTTGCCGACCAGCGCCAGGGCGTTGTAGATCGGCCGCCGGAAGCCGATCACGCCGGCGGCCGTGACGAGCTCCCAGGCCGCCACGATGGCGAAGCCGACTACCACTTGCGGGGTACCGGTTGCGCCGACGGCGCGCCCGAGGGGACGGCCGTGTCGCCGACGCTCGCGCTCAGCGGTTCGAGCATGTCCTCTTTGACGGCGATGAACTTGTCGGGATGGTCATCGGCCAGGTCGTACCGCGGGCCCATCGTGATGGCATCGTAGGGGCATGCTTCCTCGCACATCCCGCAGTAGATGCAGCGAAGCAGGTTGATCTCGTAGCGCTTGGCGTAGCGCTCGCCGGGGTTCTCGGCCGCCTCGACGACAATGCAGCCCACCGGACATGCGATGGCGCAGAGCTCGCAGCCCACACACTTCTCCAGGCCGTCGGCATACCGGTGCAGGATGTGCTTGCCGCGCTCGCGAGGCGGCACCGCCTTCTGCCGCTCCGGGTACTCGATGGTGACGATCGGCCGGGTATTGTGCTTGAAGGTCGTCAGCAGCGCGCGGGCGATGTAGATCGGACCGAGAAGGACTTCGCGCAGAGCCATCAGAGGGTGCCTTCGGCCGCCACCACCACGATGGCGGTGGTCATCATCATGGCCAGCGACAGTGGAAACAATGATTTCCAGCCAAGCGCCATCAGCCGGTCATATCGCATACGCGGCAGGGTCGCCCGCAGCCAGACATAGACATAGAGCAGCGCGATCACCTTCAGCAGGAACCACCAGGGACCCGGGAGGATGCCGAACGGCCCCCACCAGCCGCCGAGGAAAACGACGGTCGCGATCGAGCTGACGATGATCATGTTGATGTACTCGGCCATGAAGAAGAGCGCGAAGCGCATGCCGGAATACTCTGTGTGATAGCCGGCCACCAGCTCGGTCTCGGCTTCCGGGAGGTCGAAGGGTGCCCGGTTTGTCTCCGCGATGCCGGCGATCAGGTAGAGGAAGAAAGCCGGGAAAAGCGGGATGATGAACCACCAGGTGTGCTGGGCATTGACGATGTCGACGAGCTTGAGGGAGCCGGCCAGGATGAAAACCGGCACCAGCGACAGGCCCAGCGCCATCTCGTAGCTGATCATTTGCGCCGACGACCGAAGCGCACCGAGCAACGAGTACTTGCTGTTGGAGGCATAGCCGGCGAGGAAGATACCGAACACGCCGACTGAGGTCACCGCCAGATACCAGAGCACCCCGATGTTGACGTTCATGACGTACCAGCCGATCGAGTGACCGAAGAGGCGCAGCGGGCCGGGTCCGCTGACGGGAATGATGGCGAAGCTGGCCAGGGCGGCGCACACCGAGATCAGCGGCGCCAGCAGATAGAGGAAGCGATCCCGACCGGACGGCGTGCTGCTGGACTTGAAGAACAGCTTGAGCCCGTCGGCAGCTGGCTGCAGCAGTCCCCAGGGCCCAACCCGGTTCGGCCCGGGTCGCTGCTGCAAGCGCGCCTGGACCTTGCGCTCGAAGAGGGTCAGGTACGCGAAACCGGTTAGGAGACCGCCGATCACGATGGCCGCCTTGATCAAGGTGACGACGACGACTTCGAGGCTCACGGCCGCTCGCTCCAGAGCACCCGCGCCTCCTGGTTGACGGCCATATAGGGCGGGAGGCCACGCACGAGGTCGGACGTAATCTGCCCGACGGACTCGTACGACCAAGAGGCACCGAGCTGATTCGCGATCTCCTGGAAGACCAGCCAATCCTCGCGGACCCAGGCGGCGTCGATGCCTTTGCGGATCCGCTGCACCCGCCCCTCCATGTTCGTGACGGTGCCGTCCTTCTCCGTAAAGGCGTGACCAGGGAGAATCACATGCGCCATCTCGTCAAGCGGCGACGGTTTGAAACGGTGAAAGACAAGCAGCGGCACGGTCGGCAGCCACATCGATTCCGCATCGGTCGGGGTGAAGCCGTGAAGCGGGCTGGACTCGTGAACGTAGAGTGCCCGAAGCCCCGCCCCGGGCCATTCCGTCCTCCCCGTGCCGGCCTGGCCGTTGAGCGCGACATAGCCGGGTCCGAGGTGCGGGAGGATCCCGAGATCCTTCGCGCCGCGGCCGTTCGGCCCGGTCGTCACGATCAATCGCCGCACGCTGCCCTTGATCTTCCGCTGGAGCTTGGTCTGGAGGTCGACGGCCGCCGCCTTGTTGGCCTCGGTGGCGAGGATGCCGACCGCCGTGCAATCCGGGCTCACCCCAGCGACCGCCTCAGCCACCTGGCCGGCGCCAACCTTGAGCACCGTGACCCCCTTGCGCTGGCTCTTGAATAGCCGCAAGTGCAAGACCGGTGCTGCGTCGATCACCTCCTGGCCGCCCAGCAGGACAACATGCTCGAGGCGCTCGATGTCGGCGATCGACAGGGTCATATCGCCGGGTTCGGCATCCACAACCGTGGCGCTGCGATGGTCCAGGTGCGGCGACCGCAGGACGTCGCGGAACAGACGCCGGAAGAGAAGCAGTTCCTCGTTGGTGTCGGCGGGTGACGCCCAACCGGCCGCCTGCCCGCCGGCCCGCTTCAGGCCGTCGACCGTAAACGCGATCGCCTCGTCATACGACACATCTTCCAGCCGGCCGCCCCGCCGGATGCGCGGCCGCTCCTGCGACTGGCGCTGAAAGTTGGGGAAGCTGTAGCGGCCGAAGTCGCAGAGCCAGCTGTCGTCAACGGCGACGTTCTCGCGCGATTGAAACCGGCCAATCTTGTTGTTCCGGGCGTCGATCTGGATGTTGCAACCCATGCTGCAACCGGGACAGACGCTCGGCGTGCGGTCCAGATCCCAGGGCCGGCTGATGAACCGATACTGCCGTGAGGTGAGCGCCCCCACCGGGCAGATCTCCGTCCAGTTGCCCTGGTAGGCGGATTGGGCCGGTTCGTCGTTGAAGGTGCCGATGATCGTGTGGACGCCGCGCTGGATGAGGGCCAGCTCGCGCTCCCCGGAGATCTCCTCGCTGAAGCGGGTGCACCGCCAGCAGAGGATGCAGCGCTCGCGGTCGAGGACGATCTTGTCGGACAGTGGCACCGACTTGTCGAAATGCGCTTTGTCGAACTGATAGCGGCTGGCGCCCGGGCCGTACTGATAGGTCTGGTCCTGGAGCGGACATTCGCCGCCCTTGTCGCAGATCGGGCAGTCGAGCGGATGGTTGATCAAGAGGAACTCGAGCACGCCCTTCTGGTATTTGTTCACCTGCTCGGTGGTGGTTTTGACCACCATGCCCTCGGCCACGTAGACGGCACAGGCCGGCTGCAGCTTGGGCATCTTCTCGACCTCGACCAGGCACATGCGGCAGACGGCGACGGGCGCCATCTTGGGATGCGAGCAAAAGATGGGGATGTCGATGCCGACCTTCTTGGCGGCGTCGAGGATGAGCGTCCCCTTGGGCACGGTCACCGACTGACCGTTGACGGTGAGCGTGACCTGGTCGGTCTGCACCGTGGCCATCAGGCGACGGCCTCCTGTACCGATTTTTTGAAGGGGCAACCCTTTTCAGAGATGTGCTCCTGGAACTCGTCGCGAAAGAACTTGATCACGCTTCGGGGGAACCAGGTCGAGGCATCACCCAGCGGGCAGAACGAGCGGCCGTCGATGTTGTAGCCGATATCGAGCAGCAGGTCGATGTCGCCCACCTTCGCCTCACCGCCCTCGAAGCGGTCGAAGATGTTGGCCATCCAGTAGGTGCCTTCCCTGCATGGCGTGCACTTACCGCAGCTCTCGTGTTCGAAGAACTTCACATAGCGACGGGCGGCGTCCACCATGCAGGTGGTCTCGTCCATCACCACCATCGCCCCGGCACCGGCCAGCGAGCCCGCTTTGGCAATCGCATCGAAGTCCAGGCCGACGTCGAGGTGCTCCGGGAGCAGCACCATCATCGAGGCCCCGCCGGGTTGGAACGCCTTCAGCTTGCGGTTCTTCCACACACCACCGCCGTGTTCCTCGATCAGCTCGCGGATCGGCGTGCCGTTTTCCATTTCATAGTTGCCCGGCCGGTTGACGTGCCCGCTCATGCACCACAACCGTGTCCCGGACCCGGTTGGCGTACCGATCGCCTTGAACCAGTCGGCGCCGTTGAGCACGATATGCGGGAGGTTGCAGACGGTCTCGACGTTGTTGACCACGGTCGGCTTACCGTAGAGGCCCTTGACCGCCGGGAACGGCGGCTTGAGGCGCGGCTCGCCCCGGTAGCCCTCGAGCGAGGTCAGCATGGCCGTCTCTTCGCCGCAAATGTAGGCGCCGGCGCCGCGGTGCAGGATGACGTCGAGGTCGTAGCCCTTGCCCAACACGTTCTTGCCGAGGTACCCGGCCTGGCGGGCCTCGTCGATGGCCGCCTCCAGCGCCTCCGTCTGCGGCAGGTACTCGCCCCGGATGTAGATGAAGGCCAGGTTGCAGCCGATCGCGTAGCTCGCGATCAGGATGCCCTCCAGCACCTGGTGCGGGCTGTTTTCCATCAGGTACCGATCCTTGAAGCAGCCCGGCTCGCTCTCATCCGCGTTGCAGACCAGGTAGCGCGGATACATCCCCTTTGGCAGGAAGCTCCACTTGTTCCCGGTCGGAAAGCCGGCGCCGCCGCGGCCGCGCAGGCCGCTCGCCTTGACCAGGTCGACCAGCGCATCGGGTTGCATCTCGAGCGCCTTTTTGAAGCCGGTGTAGCCGCCGGTCTTCTCATAGACAGCCAGCTGCTTGAGGTTCTCGGTGGCGAAGTCCTTGGTCAGGAGCGGTTTGATCCCCATCAGTTCTTCCTGGCGCGCGGCCTCGCGGGCTTCTTCGGTTGCGCGACGTCCTCCCCCTTGTTGGGAGTGGGCGCTTCCACTCCCTCCCCCTTGTGGGGAGGGCCAGGGAGGGGGTCGGTTCTCAGTCGCTCGATGATGGCGTCGATGCGTTCAGGGGTCAAGTTCTCTTCGAAGCGGTGGTCGACCTGCATCATGGGCGCGCCGCCACAGGCGCCCAGGCATTCGATCGTCGAGTGCCAGGTGATGGCACCGTCGGAAGTGGTCGCTCCATCGCGCACCCCCAACTGCCGCTCCAGGTAGGCCGCCATCTCATCAGCCCCGCGCAGCATGCAGGGGGCGTTGACACAGATCACCACGTCGTGCCGCCCCTCCGGCCGGGTCAGGAACATCGAGTAGAAGGATGCGGTGGCTTCGATCAGCGACGGCGGCAGCCCCAGGTGCTGGGCAATCTCACTCATCGCGGCATCGGTGACATAGCCTTGCTCGTGCTGGACCGCCCAGAGCGCGGGGATGATCGCGGACTGCTTTGATGGGTACCTGGCGGCCAGCTCCTGGATCTGCGTGACCGTCGGCTTCGCCAGCGGCATCAGCGGTCACAATCTCCGAGGATGAAGTCGAGGCTGCCCATGATGGCGATCACGTCCGCCACCAGCACGCCCTGCACCAGTCTTTTGAGCGCCTGGAGGTTGCAAAACGACGGCGGCCTGACCTTCATCCGATACGGCTTGTTCGTGCCATCCGAAACCAGGTAAAAGCCCAGCTCGCCCCGGGGGCTCTCGACGAAGGCGTAGACATCGCCGACCGGACCCTTGAAGCCTTCGCTGACGAGGCGGAACTGGTGGATGACCGCCTCCATGCTCTTGCTGAGCTCGCTGCGGGGCGGCAGCGCGACTTTGCGGTCGCTGGTGATCCATGGTCCACCCGGCAGGTTGTCCACCGCCTGCTGCAGGATGCGCAGGCTCTGGCGCATCTCCGCCACCCGCATCCGGTACCGGTCGTAGCAATCGCCGTTGGTGCCCACCGGCACCTCGAAGTCGTACTGCTCGTAGCCGCAGTAGGGGAAGGCCTTGCGGACGTCGTAATTCACGCCCGAGGCGCGCAGCACCGGACCGGTGACGCCGGCTTCGATGGCGTCCGCGGCCGAAATTACGCCGACGCCCTCCAGCCGCTGGTGCCAGATGGGGTTGTCGGTGAGCATGGATTCGAAGTCATCGATCCGGCTCGGCATGACGTCGATGAACCGCTGCAGCTGGTCGAGCCAGCCGTCCGGCAGGTCCCAGGCCACCCCGCCCACCCGGGTGAAGGACGTCATCATCCGGACTCCGGAGTACGCCTCGTTCAGGTCGAGGGCGAGGTCGCGATCGCGCCAGGCGTAGAAGAACCCGGAATAGACCCCCAGGTCGAGGCCGGTGGTTCCCAGCCAGAGCTCGTGGCTGGAGACCCGGGCCAGCTCCATCATGATCACGCGAATCGCCTGGGCGCGCGGCGGGACCTCGACCCCGATCAGCTTTTCCACCGCCGAGACGAAGCCCACGTTGTTGATGGGCGGGGCGAGGTAATCCATCCGATCGCTGAAGGTGATGCCCTGGGTGTAGGTCTTGTCTTCGAAGGATTTCTCGAACCCGGTGTGGAGGTAGCCGATGTCGGCATCGGCGTCGCGCACGATCTCGCCATCCAGCTTGAGCCGAACCCGCAGCACGCCGTGGGTGCTCGGATGGTGCGGCCCCATGTTGAGCTCCATCCATTCGGCTTCGGGCTCGTGCTCGGGACCGATCGGCTCCTGGGCGATGTCGGTCTTAACCACGGATGGCGTCGGGCTCCAACCCTTCGAGTTTCTGATCGCTGAAGATCACCGGCTCCCCAAACGAGACGTAATCCTTGCGCAGCGGAAACCCCTCCCAAGTCGGTGGCATGAGGATGCGCCGCAGGTCGGGGTGCCCGTCGAACGTGATGCCGAACAGGTCCCAGGTCTCGCGTTCGTGCCAGTTCGCCGCGGGCCAGACCGAAGTCAGACTGGGCACGTGGGGATCGGGCATCGCCGCGGTGGTCTTGAGACGGATCCGGGTCTTGTTGGCCAGAGAGCGCACCTCCCAGACGGCGGTGAAGCGGGGGTCGCGAGCTGGCCAGTCGACCGCCGTCGCATGGAGGAGGTAGTCGAAACCCTCCTCAACCTTGAGGTACCGCGCGACGTCGACCAGCGTGCCGGGTTCGATTACCACGCTGAGGTCGCCTCGGAAGTCCGAGCTCTCCTGCAGCGCCGTTTTGAAGCGCTCGCCGATCCGCTGCACGAGCGTACCCGTGGGGTTCACACTCATCTAGCCCGCCTCAATGCTGGCGCGACGACCCAGCCGTCAGGCGGGACGCTGGACCAGCGGTTCACCGCGGATCTTGCGCTGGAGCTTGATGACGGCGTCCAGCAGGGCCTCCGGACGAGGGGGACAGCCCGGCAGGTAAATGTCGACGGGGATGATCTTGTCCACGCTCTGGACGATCGCGTAGTTGTTGAACATCCCGGCGGATGAGGCGCACGCGCCCATCGCAATCACCCACTTCGGCTCGGGCATCTGGTCGTAGACCTGCCGGATCACGGGCACCATCTTGATGGCGACCCGGCCGGAAACGATCAGCAGGTCGGACTGCCGCGGTGACGCCCGAAAGAGCTCGGAACCAAACCGCGAGATGTCTTGCCGGGGGCCAACGGCGCCCATCATCTCGATGGCGCAGCAGGCGAGGCCGAACAACGCGGGCCAGATCGCGCTGGAGCGGCCCCAGTTGATCACCTTGTCGAGGGTGGTGGTCAGGACGTTGTCACCGAGGGCGTTCAGCGGCGTGGGTCCGGCGGCGCGACCGGTTTGGAAAGGCTCCGCGCGGAGCTTCAACTCCCCCATTCGAGCGCCCCCTTACGCCAGGCGTAGATCAGGGCCACCAGCAGGATGGCGGCGAACACCGCCATCTCGACCACGCCGAACCAGCGCAAGCCCCTTACGATCACAGCCCAGGGGTAGATGAAGATCGCCTCGACGTCAAAGATGATGAACAGCATGGCCGTCAGGTAAAAGCTGACCGCGAACCGGCGGCGAGCGCCCGAGCGCGGCACGATGCCCGACTCGTAGGGCAGATCCTTCGCGGCGGAATGCCGGCTGCCCGCCAGCCAGGGAGGAAGGAAGAGGGCGATGAATCCGAAAACCAGGACCGCAGCAAGAAAAATGAGCAAGGGAAAATAATCGCTCAGCACGGTACGCGGCTAGTCTAGCAAAGAGGTTTCTGAATACGGACCGGAGATCGGAGCCCATCGCGTCGAATCAGGTCAGGGCCCTATGGGCGCAGGTCCTCCAACTCCCACAGCGCAGCCGGATGGTGCGCAGGCGGGAAGCGGCCGTCCGGATTTTCTTCCAGCATCTGGCGGCTGTGCTTTCGAAACCTGCAGACGGTGCACATGTACTGAGCCGGGACCGGGATCCGGTCGCCGGGCTTGAAGCGGTCACCGATCCGCACCCCCTTGCCTGGCTCGAGCCGCGGCGCCGCCGCGCCGGGTGACCAGGCGCCGCTTTCCACCCGCGCCCGTGGCGGGACGGAGCCGTTCGAATCGGGTTTGACCGCCGCCGCGGATTTCGGCTTTGGAAAGAACGGCACGGCCGGCATGCCGGGCTGCCGAGGGTCGCGCGTCCAGCCCAGCGGATTGATCTCGCCCAGGAAGCGCTTGAGATAGATCACCCGCTTGACGTCGCTGATGTCGACGATCTCGGTGAACGGAATCATCAGGTCGGGCTGTCCTCGGTCGACGACCCGCATGTAGGAGTCCGTCGAGAGGAAGAGAGATTGGGCGGGACCGTCGAAAATTTCCCGCACGGTGCCCAGTTCGCCGTCGCGCGCTTCCACGCTGTCGCCGATTTGGACGGCCCACTGGACTACGGGCACAGGCCGACTCCGCTTGTCATGGAATGCCGCGTATTGTAAGTGACGTGGCCGGCGAGCGATTCGGGCCCAACACCGCCCAGGTCGACGCGTTTCTCGACCGGCTGCGCCGCCTGACCCTGCCGGAGTGGGAGGCGGTGATGAATCAGGCAGTCGCCGGAGTATTTCAAGGCCCTCGACAGTGCGACGAGGGTCGCAAAGCGCGAGGTCTTTCCAGGGTCGGAGTCGGCTTTCTACGACGCCATGCGGACCGCGCAGCTGGTCGCCGACGCCAGCGCCTTTCAGCCCTCGACCCGGCCGGAGCCGGCGAGCTCTACCGTGGTCGATGACGAGCGCCTGTCGCCCGAGGCGCAGGACGACGCCATCACCCGGATCATGTCCACGGCATACGAGGAGGAATCCTGGCGCCGGGTGATGAACGCGTGCATGATCGCCGCCGGCGCGCTCGTGGTACGGCAGGTCTTACCTGCCGAGGAATTCAGGACGCTCTTCGCCCCCTTCGCCGCTCTTTAGCTCACCGTTACCTGGGTGCTCGATACCGGACCCAGGGTCGGGCTGGTACTTGCGACGGTCAGCTGGTAGGTCGTCGGCGATCCTTTGTCGATGCTGCACCCAGCGAATGTGGCGACGCCATTGGTAACCGTGGCCGGCGCGCTCGTGCAGGTTAGTGCCGCCGTCGAGTCGCCACCCATCAATCCCAGCGTAACCCCGGTCGTACTGTCCGTGTCCACGACGTTTCCAAGAGAATCCTCGACCGACACCACGGGCTGGCTGGCAAAGGCCAAGCCGGGCGCTGCTGCGCTGCTTGGCTGGGTCGCGAAGGCGAGCTGGCTGGGCGTGCCGGCTTGAATCGTGATGCTGGTGCTGACGTCCGAGGTCAGCGATGAGCTGGCCGCCGTCAAGGTATAGCTTCCTTTCTTGTCGACGCTGAGACTCGTGAAGCTGGCCACACCATTGACCGCCGAGCGCGACGACCCGCCCGAGAGCGCCGCGCCGTTGGGGACGGTCAGCGCCAGCGAGACCGTCCCGGCAAAGTCGGTGACGACATTCCCGGAGGCGTCCTCGACTGAGACGGCGGCCGAGAAGTTCGCGCCCGCCACCGCTGAGGCCGGTGGGCTGCTGGTCACGACCACCTTGGAAGGCGCGCCAATTGTGGTCACGCTGTCCGTCGTCGGCTGGGTGGCGGGTCCATTCACGCTCGGCACCTGAAGCTGATAGGTGTACGTCGACGACGGGTTCAGGCCGGTGGCGGTCACCGTGAATGTGACCGGCGTCACCTTGTCGGCTGGAACCGAGGTGGCATAACTGTGTTGGTCGAACGGGCTCGCACTGTTCGTGACAACAAAGTGGCCCTGAGCGCCGGTGGCCCAGCCATTCGGGTCGATGCGACCGTGCAGCCTGGCGCTGCCGGCGCCGATCAGGTCGGCGGGTGCGTTCACGCTCACGTTCGGGAGACCGGCGGTGTCAACGGTGAACGAGGTCGGCCCCGCCGGAGTCATCAGGTTGTGCAGTGGATCGGGAACGCAGTCGTGCGCACCGGTGGCCGATACCGCATGGCTTCCATTCGCGGCCAGTACGGAGTCGATCGGCGCGGTTCCCTTCCAGGCTCGTGGACTCTGCCAGGTACCTGAAAAGCTGACGGGCGTACTCGCGTAGGTGACGTCCGGCACGGTTGACTCTTGATTCATGTCCCGGCTGAACGTGAGCGTCGCCTCGACGAGCCCGGTGCCCAGCGAGCCGTTGGACTTCACCGGGTCGAGCGGCTGCGTGCTGCTTGGCTTGCCCGTGATGGAAATCGTCGCGGCGGGATTCTGCGTGGTGAAGTATGTAGCGACGGCGAGTCCTCCCGAAAGTTGACCGCTCGGTCCGCCGGCCTGGCCCCACCAGTTGTTCTCGGCGCTGGCGGTGTTGGGCGCCGCCACACCGACGGTCGGAACGAAGTCATTTTCCTTGACGGTCAGCGAGCCATCACCGCTCACCCCTCCCGACTGGATGCTCGAGCACTCGACGGTGACCGCGGCTCCGCTCGTTCGTATCGCCGGGCTCGTGTCGTTGGTGAAGACGTTGCGCGCCAGGTCGGCCGGGGCATCGTGGAGATTGATCGACACGCCGCCGACGTGGTCGAACTGGTTGTCGGTGACCGTATCCGTGGACCCGCTCTTCGTACTGTCGATGGCGTCGAGGCCGATCCGGCTGAAGGCGACGTTCGTGACGGACAGCGCCGACCCGCTCACTACTATCGCGTTCTTCTCGATGTCCCGCATGGCGCCACCCGCGTAATGCAGCGGGCCGTTTACCGTGAGGCCATCATCGAAGCTGACCGTGGTGTCGGTCAGGGTGGCCGCGCCACCCACGCTGATGCCAGCCCAATCGCCGCTCGCCGGCGGAGGGCACGCGGCCGAAGGCGTGGGTTTCTGAATCATCGCCGAGTCGAAGGCTGCGTCGCAGACGGATATGCCGACCGCCGCATTGTTGAGGCTGGTGAAGGTGGTGCCCGTGGACGTCAACGCTCCGGCTACCGTGATCGGCCCACCGAGGACCTTGACCTGATCGCCGTTGTTCGTGGTCAGCGCGCCGCCGACGGCCAGGCCACCGTCGAGCAGGTAGCCAAAGTGATCACCCGCAACGCCTGGAACTCCTATCCCCCTGGTGAGCCAGGTCATTGACCGGGTCGTTTCGCCGTGCAGGACTATCGCGTTAAAACCGTTGCCCGACCCGTGATTTTCGGCCACGGTCGCCGCTCCCCTGGCGAGCTCGAAATCGGCCTTGACGCTACTGAGGTACATGGCCGGATATCGGAACCCGGTAGTGGCTCCACCACTATCGTCGACCTGGTTGTGATTGACGGTGAGCTGATTGGCGCCAACCAGCCGGATGCCATACGTGCCGGAATTGTTCACAACGTTGTCGCTCACGACCGTCGGCTGGTCGCCCAGGCCATTGGCAACGATGCCGTCTTTGCCGGTCCAGGCGATGTGGTTTCCCGTCAAGGTCAAACGCTCGCAGCCAGGCGGGGTTGGTGATGGCGGACAATTGGGCGGGCTGAAGAAGCTGGCGATGATTCCGTGCGCCTGGATATTCGACCTGCCGGCTGCCGGGTCGCCGACGAAACTCGAGTCCACGTGGATGGGCGAATCAAACGCGTTGATCCCATCCTTACTGGCGTTCAGGATCGTGGTTCCCGAAACCGTCAGCTTGGGCGCGGTACTGGCGACGGGCCCGCTGTTGATGGCGATGCCGGTCTCCACGTAATTGATGAGGCTGTTCACCAGGGTGCTGTTCCCTCGCGTGCCCGCCTTATCGGTGATGGAAATCCCGCCCCAGTTCCCAGCCTGTGGATGACCGCAGTCGGTGCTCGACACAAAAATCGATGGGCAGGAAACGGCGATCGCCGCCGCGCCGGATGTGTCTTTCAGGCTGGTGAAAATCGCCTGGCCGCCGGTCCCACCCGCAATCAGGCTGCCGCCATTCAGGGTTATGGCGCCGCCGAGAGCCTTGACGACGTCTCCGGGCCTCACGGATAGCGTCGAACCGTCGAGCATCAGTCCTCCATCGAGCAGATAGCCGAGTGCGTGAGTTCCGCTTCCGTTGCTGGGCGTGATCCAGGTCAGGTCGCTTGTGACCGTGCCGTCCATCACCAGCGCGTCGAGGCCGTTCCCGCCCCCGAGATTGCCACGCACGTTGCGCGCAAAATCGGCTGAGACAGACTTCAGGTAGATGGCCGGGTAGCCGTTCA
>VBEE01000052.1 GCA_005881715.1 Chloroflexota bacterium
TTTTCGCTTGAGATGTCCGAGCAGCAACTGGTCACGCGACTGCTGTGCAGCGAGGCGTCGGTCGACTCGTATCGGCTGCGCACCGGCCTGTTGAAAGATGCCGAATGGCCCCGCATCGCGCAGGCTATGGGCGCGCTGTCCGAAGCGCAGATCTTTATCGATGACTCGCCCAACGTGTCCGTCATGGAAATGCGCACCAAGGCGCGCCGGCTGAAGTCGGCAAACAATTTGGGCCTGATCATCGTCGACTATCTTCAGTTGATGCAGGGACGCAACCAGGAGAACCGAGTACAGGAAGTGTCCGACATCTCGCGCGGATTGAAAAGCCTTGCGCGCGAGTTACAGATTCCCGTCATCGCCTGTTCGCAGCTGAGTCGCGAGCCCGAGAAGCGCCCCGATCATCGTCCGCAGCTCTCCGATCTTCGTGAGTCCGGCACGCTCGAGCAGGACTCGGACCTGGTGCTGTTTATTTATCGCGAGCGTTTTTACAACGACAACGTTGCGGAAGACAAGCGCAACATTGCCGAGATCATCATCGCCAAGCACCGAAATGGCCCGACCGGAAAGCTGGAGCTGATGTTCATCGACGAGCAGACGAAGTTCGCCAATCTCGATCGGCGACGGGGGAGCTAGCCATGGTCACGATCCTCGTAGGCGGCCAGTGGGGCGACGAGGGGAAGGGCAAGATCATCGACCTCCTCTCCGAGAAGGCCGACATGGTGATTCGCCCCCAGGGAGGCAACAACGCCGGGCACACCGTCGTCAACGCCGGCCAGGAATTCCGGTTTCACCTGATCCCCTCAGGCATCCTTTATCCGACGATGACCTGCGTCATCGGCAACGGTGTGGTGTTGGATCCGCGCGTTCTGCTGGAGGAGATGGAGCAAGTCCAATCGCGCGGGATCAGCATCGACCGGCTGGTGATCTCGGACCGCGCCCATCTGATCATGCCCTGGCACCCCATCCTCGACAAGCTGGAAGAGGAGCAACGCGGTGACGACCGGCTGGGCACCACCTGGCGCGGGATCGGCCCGGCCTATGCGGACAAGATCCGGCGGATCGGGTTTCGCGCCGGCGACCTGCTAAAACCGCGCTTCCTGGAAAAGAAGCTGAGCTTCGTCCTCGGCAAGATCAAGAATCCCACCCTGGAAGAGCTCTATCATGTCGCGCCACTGGATCGGCAATCCATCCTCGAGGAGTACACGGCGTACGGCAAGCGGCTCAGCCCGTACATCAAGGATATTTTCCCGGTAGTTCAGGATGCGCTGGCGCGAAATGACCGCGTTCTGCTCGAGGGCGCCCAGGGGAGCATGCTCGATCTCGACTTCGGTACCTATCCATACGTGACGTCGTCCTCGCCGACCGCCGGCGGCGCGCTGACGGGCTCCGGCATCTCACCCACCGCCGTCGATCTGACGATCGGCGTCTTCAAGGCGTACAGCACCCGGGTCGGCTACGGGCCGATGCCAACCGAGCTGGCGGACAACCTGGGAGACCAGATTCGCAAGGTCGGTGTTGAGTACGGCACCACCACGGGCCGCCCGCGGCGGGTCGGGTGGTTCGACGCGGTGGTGGCCCGCTACAGCGTGGCGCTCAACGGGATACGGTCGATTGCCCTCACCAAGCTGGATGTGCTCGACGGTTTCGATCCGATTCGGATTTGCACCGGCTACCTCAGCAAGGGCGAGCTCCAGACGTACCCGATGTCGAATATCAGCCATCTCAAGCACTGCCAGCCGGTTTATGAAGAGTTACCCGGATGGGGTTCGTCAATCGCTGGCGTCCGCCGTCCGGAGGACCTGCCAAAGGCGGCCCGGCGCTACATCGATCGGCTCAGCGAGCTCTTTTCAGCACCGATCGACATCGTCTCGGTCGGCCCTTCGCGCGACCAGACGATCTGGATGCAGGGCGGTCCCGCAGCGTTAACGATGCGTCAGCACGAACGCCAGGCCAGCCACCCCTAGATACCAGAGCACCGACACGGCGCTCACCAGCAGCCTGGTGGTGCGGCCGATGGAGGGGCTGCTCCAGGTCAGCCACAGCCCCACCGGATTGAAGATCAGCAAGGCCGGCCAGAGCAGCAAAGGACTTGCGCTTGCACCACCGAGCGGACGGCTGCGGGTCGCCGCATTGCGCATCTGGCGTACGAGGTCATTGGAATCGCTCTGAGTTTCGAACGATCGGACGGGGCGCGCGGCGGATCCTCGACTGTAGGCAGTCGTAACCGTCGACGCGGCCATTACCGGTTGCCGCACGGGTGGGCGGACGGGGGCCCACAGCCGGTGCGGGTCCGGCTCGCCGGACTCGACACTCAGCGTCCGGACCGACGTTGGACGGCTCGTCTCCCGCGCACGGTGGCGCAGCATGGCTTGCACGCGCAGGATCACGGTGACCACCGCGCTCACCAACAACAAACCCTGCCAGGCAGCCTGCTGACCCTCGCCATACCAGCGCAGGATCATGGTCACCGCGCCGGCCGCGAGGCCGAAGACAAATGTGAATCGCTCGGATAACAGCACCCGGCGGCGGTCGGCGGCCACGTACCCGGCGAGGAAGAGGGAAGGTCCGGAGGCCAGCTGAAAGCCGAGATCGGAGCGAATGGCAAGGGCAACGGCGGCCACTCCACAGAGAAATCCCGCGATCACGCCGAGGGAGATCTTCCGCGTGTACCAGAGATAGATGACGCCGATCAGCACCGCACCGGCCGATGTCACGCCGATCGGCCCCGGGACATTGCCGACGTATAGCTTGACCGGGTCGATGACGATCTGCAGCTTGTACCAGAGTGTCAGCGGATCGTCGAGGTGGCGGCCATCGAAAGGATTGACAAAGCCAATCCCCAGCTCCCGCTGGATGATGAACAGGATGCCGAAAACGATGAGCGCGGGATGCAGCATGACCCGTTGGAGCTGTGGCCAGACAACCGTATCGATGAGGACGAACAGGATCACCATCGACGCGGCGACCCACGCCGGCGTCCGCGGGGAGAAGAAGCACGCGATCAGCATGCTTGCCACCAGGGGATGAGTTGCCTTGAAACCGATCCAGGCAGGAAGTCCGAACGTCAGGCGACCCAGTTGAAGGGCGAGCAGGCAAACGATGCCGGCGAGGAAGGAGATCGCAAACAGCAGGATGGAATCCTGTAGAAAGAAAACGATCCCGGCGACAACGAGGGGCAACAGGGCGAGTGCGTAAGCCAGGTCGTAACCGAGCTGGTCTGGCTGCACCAGGAGCAACTGCGGGACACCGTGCAGCCCTCGCCAGAGCTGTCGCACGTCGAGCATTGTAGTCGAGGTTCTCTCGAATTAGGCCCGGACCGTGGACGCTGGGTCCAAATTGCTGAGGCCCGGCGAAGATCGTCTGCTATCCTTACTCCGTTTTTCCGGGCACCCTCGTGAGATTTACGCGCCGAATCGTTCTGCTTACGCCCATCACGCTGGCCGCCGGGTTGCTCGTCACCCTCACTACTGCGAGCGGGGCCGACACGCGCTGGACCTCAGCCGGCGCGCAGCAACCTGGGACGCCGGACCGGCCGGTGTGGTCCATTGCGGCCGCCCCTGCCCATCCATCGATCCTCTTGATGGCGACCCAGGGTCGAGGGGTGCTGCGCAGCACCGACTCCGGGGCTACCTGGACCCGCGTCATCGCGGGTGTCGACGGCGCCTGGGTCGTCCGCTTCGATCCTCAACAGCCGGCAACGGCGTATGCCGGGACCCAGACGGCAGGCCTCTACAAGTCGATCGACGAAGGCAAGACCTGGACCGCGCAGAGTCAGGGACTGAACAACCTGGACGTGCGAGCGATCGATCTGGCCAGCGGACTCATCGTCGCCGGGACCGCGCAGGGCGTCTACTACTCCAACGATGCTGCCGGCACCTGGCAGTCCCTCGGCCTCGACACGTTGAGCATCGCGGCGGTGGCCGTGCTCGTTAGGACCAACGCGTTCACGCTCTTTGCCGGTGCCGACAACGGCACCGCCGGCGCCGGGTACCTGCTGAAGACCGAGGGATTGGGTGGCAGCTGGGCGGTGGTCAAGGGCAACTTCCCGGGCGACGCCATCGTCTCGGCGCTGGCGGTGGCGTCCGCGGCGTCGGGAGGCACGGATCCGCCCGTGCTGGCCGGCACGTCTCAAGGCCTCTTTCGCAGCGATGATCGCGGTGTCACCTGGAGCCCGCTGGCAGGCCTGCCGTCGAGTGACTTCAATATCGCGGCCTTCAACCCGGCAAATCCCGACCAGATTTATGTGGGCAGTGACGGCGACCAGGGAACCGGCGGCGTCTTCCGTTCGCTCGACCGGGGCGCCAGCTGGAGCACCTTCGGCGCCGGCCTGCCAACCAAACCCCGAATCACCGCGCTCGCCCTCCAGCCGCTCAACCCGGCTCAGGTGGTGGCGGCCGCCTGGAATCCGACCGATGGCTCCGCCGGGGCCTATCGAATCGCCGATCCCGCCGCCACCGTGGCCGGGGTGACGCCCACGACGGCGCCCTCCGCTAGCACGGCGACGTCGGCCACGGCCCGTCCGAGCGCGGCCGTATCTGTCCCCGTCCGCCGCTCCAGCGGCGCGTCGGCCTTTGCCAGCTACGCCGTCGCCGCCGCTATCTTGCTGGCCCTGGTTGCCGCGGTCCTGGCTCGGCGCTGGCGGCTGCGCCGCGACACCCGCAGCTCGTATCGATCGTGACCGTTTGTTACGCGCAGGCCCTCGCCGTTAACCATCCTTTCACCGCTTCACGCTGGCGGTTGCCGGCCGGCGGGGCTACCCTCGTGGCTACGGCCTGTCGTGAAAGGGCCCAGGAGGTCGATCGCGCCTGCTCACCACCCGGTCAAGGCGGATGCTGAACGTGGACTCACCAGAGGCAACGCTGCGCACGCTCGGCCTGGAGCTTCCAGAAGCGCCGAAGGCGCTGGCGTCCTACGTTCCAGTTCAGCAGGTTGGTGAGCTGCTTTACACCTCGGGGGTCATTCCGAGCTGGAACGGCGAGGTCAAGTTTCGCGGCGTGGTGGGGGGCGACGTGAGCCTGAAGGACGGCGCCCGTGCCGCGGAAATCTGCGCTCTGAACATCATGGCGCTGGTCCGACAGCATGCCGGCTCGCTTGATCAGGTGGAGCAGTTCATCCAGCTCAGCGGCTTCGTCCGCTCGGCCTCGGGCTTCGAGGAGCAACCGAAGGTGCTCAACGGCGCATCCGACCTGATTTACAAGGTCTTCGGCGAGCGGGGCCGGCACACCCGGCAGGCGCTGGGCACCAGCGAGTTGCCGCTCGGCGTTCCCGTCGAAATCTCGGCGATCGTGCGACTCAAGCGTTAGGTTTGGTCGCCAGCGGCAGCCAGGCGGTGAAGGTCGCGCCTTTTCCCGGCTCGCTCTGCGCTTCGATGTGACCGTGATGGACCTCGACGATCGATCTGGCGATGGCGAGGCCCAGCCCCGACCCTCCGGCTGACCGATCGCGGGCCTTGTCGCCTCGATAGAAGCGCTCGAAGATGTGGGGGAGGTCCTGGCGTGAGATCCCGGGACCGGCGTCCTCCAACCGAATCGCGGCCTGGCCGTTAACCGAAAAGACGCTCCAGCGCTGCGCCGCGCCGGGTGCGTACTTGAGCGCGTTCTGGGCAAGATTCCTGACGACCCGGGTCAGCGCCTCGGGATCGGCGTCGACGGCGAGCCCGGGCTGGACGTCGCGCGACTCGACCACCCCCTGCTCGCCCAGGCGGAGCTCGTCGAGTGCCTGGTTGACAAACCTATCGAGGTCCAACCGTTGGCGGTCTGGCGCGGTACCGGTCTCGAAGCGCGTGAGGGTGAGCAGGTCATTCACCAGCCGGGTCATCCGGCTGCTCTCCTGTTGCATGGCGTGCAGGGACTCATGGAGCGTTTCCGAGTCGACATTCTGGCGGCGGCCGAGCACGTCGATGTATCCGGCGATGGACGTCAGTGGCGTGCGTAACTCGTGCGAAGCATCCGCCACGAAATGGCGCATTTCCTCTTCGGACTGCCGCCGGACTTCGAAGGCCTGGTCGATGCCGGCGGCCATCTGGTTGAAGGCGATCGCCAGCTTGCCGATCTCGTCGTTCGTGTTCGGAACGGTGACTCGTTGCTTGTAGTCGCCGGCGGCGAGGGCTCCGGCAGTGGCAGACACCTGCTCGAGCGGTCGGAGCGCCCGGCCCACGATTAGCGGGCTCAACAGTAATGCAGCGAGCAGCACCAGGAGCGAACCGATGATCGCCAGTTGCCGGTCGGCGCGCAGGGTCTGGTCGATTTCATCGGTAGGGATCGAAAGCTGGGCGAGGCCCAGCGCCTTGGTCCCATTGCGGATGACGTTGAGCACGACGAGATGGGTCGAGCCATCGCTGGATGTCGCGATGTAGTACGGCTGCGGCGCTCCACTGATGGCATCGAGATACTGCTGGGTCGTCAGGGTGGGCACATCTTCGGTCGAGCTCAGGGTCGCCGGCGCCTGGGCCAGCCGCCCGCCGTTGACGTCGAAGATGGCGGCCGATGTGTGCCGGGACGCCAGCTGGCTGCTGAACTGATTCGAGAGGATGAGCGCGCGCAGCGCCACCGCCGGACGATTCACATTCTGTTTACGAAAGGCGGTGAGAACCGCCGCGTACTCGCTGGTCAGTACCTGGGCATTGCTCCGAAACAGAACCTCGCGCGCAGCGAAATATTGGGCAAAGCCGCCGACCAGAAGCAGCACGGCGAGCAGGCCCAGGTAAAAAGCCGTCAGGCGCCAGCGTAGGGATCGAAAACGGGCCATGATCAACCGCGCCCTCCGCGGCGCGGCTTGTGGTTCATGCTTTGAGCCGGTACCCGACGCCCCTCACCGTCTGGATCAGCTGGTGCTTCTCGTCGCCGAGCTTTTGCCTTAGATAACGAACGTATACCTCGACGTTGTTCGCGTCGCCGAAGAAGTTGTAGCCCCAAACCTGGTCGAGGATTCGATCGCGGGCCAGCACCTGGTTGGGATGCATCATCAACAGCCTCAGGAGGTCGAACTCACGGGCCGAAAGCTCGATCGCGCGCCCCTCGCGGTGGACCTCGCGACTGCTTTCGTCCATGACAATGTCCTGGACTTGCAATTGCGGGCCGGCGTTCGGATTCCGCCGGCGCATGACCGCCCGAATCCGTGCCAGCAGCTCGCCGAAGTCAAAAGGCTTGACCAGGTAATCGTCCGCGCCGACCTCAAGCCCCTTGATCCGATCCGCAACCTCGTCTTTGGCGGAAAGAATGATCACCCCTGTGTCCTTATTGCCCCGGATGGCCTCGGCGACCGCCAGCCCATCGAGCTTCGGCATCATCACATCGAGGACGACCACGTGAGGCTTGAACTCACTGATCAGCCGCAGCGCGGCCTGCCCGTCGGGCGCCGTTTGCACCTGAAATCCCTCGTACTGCAACCCCAGCCGGAGGAAGTCCACGATGCTGCGCTCATCGTCGACGACGAGCACCCTCGGGTTGCGGACCGGCGTCGCGTCCGGGGCCGTTTCCGCCATCTCAGCCCCAATATAACGGCGCTCACGGCGAAATCCCATTACCGCCGGCGCTTCTCAGGAGGATCTCAGCAAGCTCGGGGTCGCGCGATTCCCGCAGGTAAGCTCTTTCGGTGCAGCCGGCTGACGCGAAGCAGGGTCCTCGTTTAGCCCGTCGGCGGTCCTGGCTACTCCCCTCCCTGGTGGGCGGCTACCTGGCCGTGGTCACCCTGTTCCTGGTCTTTGTCCTGCATCTCTCCGTGTCACCCGAACGGCTGTTGATCCTGATGCTGATCGCGGCGCTGGTGCTCGGACGCGCCAAGCTGTTTCTCGCCGACTGGATCCCATTCTTGATTCTCTTTCTCTCGTATGAGTACCTGCGGGGGCTGGGTGGCCAGGTCGGTATGCCCGTCCATGACGTCACCGCCCTCGAGCGGTTGATCAGCTTCGGGCTGGTGCCGAGCCTGGCGTTGCAGCAGGCTTTCTACCACGCCGGCCAGGTGAGCTGGTACGACATCGCCGCCACGATGTTCTATTTCCTGCATTTCGCCTTTCCGCTCGGTCTGGGATACCTTTTCTGGATCGTTGATCGGCGGACCTTTCTGCGCTTCTCACGCGCCTTGATCGCGATGTCCTTCGCGGCCTTTGTCTTCTATCTGTTGCTTCCCGTTGCTCCGCCGTGGAAGGCTGTTCCCGGCATCGTGAAGATCATCGACCATACGCTGCCGAGCTTTACGGACTTGCCCGGCATACCCGTACCGGCCACCGTCTACCACTGGCTCACGCCCAACCAGTACGCGGCCATGCCCTCGCTGCATGCCGCGTTCCCCCTCCTGGGCGCGCTTTTCGCCTTACGCTTCTGGGGCCGCCGGGCATGGCCCACGCTGGTTTACACCCTCGGCGTCTGGCTCAGCATCGTCTACCTGGGCGAGCACTACATCGTCGACATCATCGGCGGCGTGATCTTCGCGCTGGCGGCGTTCTATGGCGAAGACGCGTTCACCCAATGGTGGCAGCGGCGTCGGGCGCGCGGTGAACCGAAGCTGGTTACGACCTCCAGATCTTCTTCATGATGGCGCGGGCCAGCTTGTCGGGGTCGTGGTGAGTCGAGATCCGCGAGTTGACGACGTCCACCAGCACCGCGTGGATGCTGCGCTGGTTCACGGTCGCCGGGTCGTAGACGACTCGCTTGATGCCGGCCGTTTGGGCTGATGGTGGCAACGGGAAATTGTTGTTGCTGTTGACCACCACGAAGTCGAAGATGTTGGTGCTCATGTGACTCTCGATGGCTTTGAGGTGATCGCTGACCCGAAACGCATCCGTCTCACCGGGCTGGGTCGCGACGTTGCAAACGAAGACCTTGATCGCCGGCGAGGCTTTGAGCGCCTCGGCCATCCCGTCGACGACGAGGTTCGGGAGGATGCTGGTATAGAGGCTCCCCGGGCCGACGATGATCATTTCGGCATTTAAGATCGCCTCTTCGGCTTCCGGGTTGATGGTGGGTTCCGGCTCGAGGAAGACGCGTTTGATCGCCGTCGCGACGGCGCCGTTGCCGTCGTCACCGTTGGGATGCGGAATGCTGGACTCGCCGACCCGCGTCTGACCGTCGGCCATCTCGGCCATCAGGGTCACGTCCCTCAGGGTGGATGGCACGATCTGGCCGCGGACGGCCAGGACTCGCCCGGATTCCCGGATGGCGTGTTCGAAGTCGCCGGTGATCTCGGCCATCGCCATGATAAACAGGTTCCCGAACGAATGGCCGTTCAGGCTGCCCTCCTTGAAGCGGTGCTGGAAGAGAGTGGTCATCAGGGGCTCGACGTCAGCCAGTGCGGTGATGCACTGCCGGAAGTCGCCGGGCGGGAGGATGCGGTACTCCGCGCGCAGCCGCCCCGAGCTGCCGCCGTCGTCGGCCACCGTCACGATCGCGGTCAGGTTGCCGGTGTACTTCTTGAGTCCGCGGAGCAGGGTGGAGAGCCCGGTGCCGCCCCCCAGGGCGACCACCCGGGGACCTTTTTGCAGGAACCGGTAGTTGTAGATGATCTCGGATAGGGCCCGGTCCCGCCCCGGGAGGAAGGGGCCGAGGACGGACTGGGTCAGCTTGTAGAGCGCGTACAGGATGATGCCGAGACCGAGGGCGGCGAACAGCCCGAACCTCGCGTATCGGTCAAGGAACTGGAGGGTCAGGTAGTAAAAGATGTGTGGGAGCACAAGGCCCGAACGGTAGACGTTGGCCAGCGCATAGCCGATGCCCAGGCTAACCAGGACCATCCCGACCATCAGGAGGACGAGCCAACGTTTGACATGGAGGCCGGGGGTGAACCAGCGCACCACCCGGGGGTTCATACGTAAGGGTGCCACCGGCGCCCCAAGCTTAGCACAGCATTTTTTGAACTCATTTCCCGCCCGTTTCGTTACATCCATTGGGCCCTATGCCGGTCCCCGGAAGCGGGCATATAATCGACGCAAGGTCCGGGAGAACGACATTCGGACCCAGTTCACGCAGCCTGTTCAGGGCAAAAGGAGGTCGTCCCCGGATGGCGATCAAGGCAGAGGGCATCACGCGCGCGGCTGAGGCCCGAAAAAAGGAGCAGGCGCAGTACTGGGTCTTTCTCGATGGCGAGTTCAAGCGCTACGCCGACGCCCAGCTGGGCCTGATGACGCATGCCCTGCATTACGGCACCGGCGTCTTCGAGGGGATCCGCGGCTACTGGAGCTCGGAGCACGAGCAGCTCTTCATCCTCAAGCTGCGCGAGCACTACGCCCGCCTGCAGCGTTCGGTGAAGGTGTTAAAGCTCAAGATCCCGATCAGCCTGGACGAGCTCTGCAAAACCAGCATCGAGCTCGTCCGGAAGAACAATTTTCGACAGGATATCTATATTCGGCCGCTGGCCTTCAAGAGCTCGGAAGAGATCGGTGTTCGCCTCCACAATCTGAAAGACTCGTTCGCCATCTACGTCACGCCCTTCGGCAACTACGTCGACATCGAGCGCGGCATCCGCTGCATGGTGTCGACCTGGCGGCGGATCGACGACAACGCCGCTCCCGCTCGGGCCAAGATCACTGGCATATACGTGAACTCGGCGCTTGCCAAGACTGAAGCCATGGAGAACGGTTTCGACGAGGCGATCATGCTCACCCATGAGGGCCATGTCTGCGAGGGCAGCGCGGAGAATATTTTCTTGCTGCGCGATGGCAAGGTGTTCACGCCGCCCACCTCCGACAACATCCTGGAGGGGCTCACCCGGCTCGGCATGATGGAACTGCTGCGGAGCGAGCTGGATCTCGAGGTGGTTGAGCGATCGATCGATCGCTCCGAGCTCTACATCGCTGACGAGATCTTTCTCTGCGGCACGGGGGCGCAGATCTCGCCCGTGATCGACGTCGACCGCCGACCGATCGGCGATGGCCAGATCGGCCCAGTGGTAACCCGCCTACAAAAGCTGTACTTCGACATCGTCCGGGGACGCAATAGCAAATACCGTCACTGGCTGACGCCAGTCTATTAGCGGCGCGCGGCCAGAACGCCGCAAGCTGATGCGCATCGTCGTGGCGCCCAATGCGTTCAAGGGCTCGCTGTCGGCGCTCCAGGCCGCTGAGGCGATTCGCGACGGCGTCCTGGCTGCGGCTGCCGATGCCGACCTCGTGCTCGTGCCGATTGCCGACGGCGGCGACGGGACGGTCGATGCCCTGGTCGCTACTACCCACGGTGAGCGTCGGACGCTGCGGGTACGCGGGCCGCTCACGCATCCAGTCGACGCCGACTATGGCGTGATCGACAACGGCAAAACCGCTGTGATCGAAATGGCGAAGGCGGCCGGGCTGGCGCTGGTGCCGCCGGACCGGCGCGATCCACGCGTGACGACGACGTACGGCGTTGGCGAACTGCTGCAGCACGCCTACGACGCAAAAGCGCGTCACTTTATCGTGGGCATCGGGGGCAGCGCCACCAACGACGGGGGCGCCGGCATGGCGCAAGCGCTTGGTTACCATCTTCTCGACGGCAACGGACACGAGCTGCCCCCGGGCGGCCTGGCCTTGCAGAAACTGGCTCGTATCCATACGGGCGGCGTGCACGCCGACTGGCAACAGGCCGAGGTCGATGTCGCCTGCGATGTCACCAACCCGCTCACGGGGCCCAGCGGGGCCAGTGCGGTCTATGGACCCCAGAAAGGGGCCACGCCGGAGATGGTGGCCGAACTGGATGCGGCGCTCAGGCACTTCGCCGAGATCATCCGGCGGGACCTTGGCAGGGACGTCGAGCCGCTGCCTGGTGCCGGTGCCGCGGGTGGGCTCGGGGCCGGGTTGGTCGCCTTCACAGGAGCGCGACTCCGCCCGGGCGCCGAGATGGTGATGGAGGCGATCAGGCTGGATGACCGGATCAAGGGCGCCGATCTCGTGATGACCGGCGAAGGCCGGCTCGACTCGCAGACGGCGCGCTTCGGCAAGGGGCCGGCGGTCGTCGCCCGGCATGCCCGGAATGCCGGCATTCCCGTGGTGGGGCTGGGCGGCAGCGTTGCCGATGAAGCCGAGCTTTCCCTGCTTTTCGACGGCGTGGAGGCAACCGTGGTGGAGCCCTGCTCGCTCGACGATGCCATGGCGCAGGCGCGGCCTCTGCTGGTGGGCGCGGCGAGCCGCGTTATGCGCTTGCTCGTCGCCGGGGGGCGCCTGGCATAGCCATGAAATCGGGCACCGAGGGAGCGACGACCGGCGGCATGGCCGACCGACTGGACCACGTGTCGGTCGCCACCCGGAAGATCGCGGCGATGGTCCCCCTGATCAGGGATGTGCTGGGCGCGCGTTACCTCATGGGCGCAACGGAGGCGGCCCAGGGTTTTCGCTGGGCGCAGTTCCAGTTCCCGGGGGGCGGTGTTGTCGAGCTGCTCGAGCCGGTTGGTTCAGAGGGATTCCTACAGGACTTTCTGAGAGACCGGGGAGAAGGCCTTCATCACGTCACGCTGCGGGTCCGCGATATCGAAGCCCGCACCCGTGAGCTCGAAAATCTCGGCTGGCGGCCGGTGAAGCCCAACTTCGACAATCCGACGTGGAAAGAGGTGTTTCTCCATCCGCGTGAGACTCACGGGGTGCTAATCCAGCTGGCCGAATCGGACCTGCCCTACAGCCGGGAGATCGAGTACTACCAGCAGCTCGACCTCGAGGAGCTCATGGCCAGCTCCTGAGGGCCTTACTGGACGTCGAACTCGTTGCCTTCTGGATCGAGCATGTTGACGAAATACTCGCCTCGCTCTTCGACCGCCTTCACCTTCCGCGCCTTCAGCCCAACCAGCCGATCCACCTCGGCGTCGATCCGGCGGCGCCGCTCCTGGGGGGGCGCCGTCCTCGGCCCGCCAACGTTCAGGTCCAGGTGGACCCGGTTCTTCACCCGCTTCCCCTCGGGTACCTGCTGGAAGTAGATCCGAGGGCCGCTACCGTCCGGGTCCACCACGGCGCTGGCCGAGTTCCATTCGCTTTCGGGGATGCCCTGGGCCTTCAAAAAAGCCTCCCAGCTTTCAAAGCCTGACGGTGGATCCTGCTTCTTGTAGTGCAGGGCGGCCGCCCAAAAGGTCGCCAACCCGTCTGGATTCGCGCAGTCGAAAACGATCTGGACCGCGGTCGCCACCGGGGCCAATATAGGCTAGTGCTTGCGGTAGCCGCCCTGAACGCGGCCATCCATGAAGGAGATCTTTGGATGACGCGCTTTCGACGTCAGGCGGCGGGTGATGATGGCGGTGTTGAGCTGGACCACCACGTCGTTGCGCTGGAGGTGGGGAGGATTGGGATATCGTTCCGTGCAGGCCGGGCAGGAATCGACATGCTGAGCGACCATCTTTCGCTGCTCGCGGCGTAGCGTTCCGGGCGGGAAGTTGTCGAGCAGGTAGGCGATCGTCGGGCAGCGCGACTCCTCGGTCTGGGCCTTGCCCTCCATGAAGAGATACTCTTCCTTGAAGCGCCGGCGGGCCCGGTGCAGTAGCGTTTCAACGGCGCTTTCCGAGACTTTCATCTTGCGCGCGATGTTCGCGTAACTCAAACCCTGGAGCTCGCGCAGCGTCAGGACGAGACGATATTTTTCGGGTAAGCGCCGAGCGACCGACCAGACGGCGTCCCGCAGCTCGCTGATCTCGAGCGCCACCTCCGGGCTCTTTCGGGCGTCGGCATCGGGCACTTGCAGCACGGAATCTTCGTTTTCCTCGTCATCGATCTCCTGAGCTTCGGGGAATTTCTTCCGTCTGCGCAGCTCGTCGTAGCAGAGGTTGGTGGCGATCCGGTGGATCCATGCCGAGAAATTGAAGCTGTCGTTGATGCGGTGAATGGTGCGAAGGATCTGGAAGAAGGTCTCCTGGGTCAGGTCTTCGGCCAGCTGCCGGTCGCGCAGCAGCCGGAAGGTCAGACCGTAGATGGCCTTGTGGTAGCGCCTGAAGAGGGTATCGAAGGCGGCCACGTCACCTGCGAGATAATCGCGGATCAGATCGAGATCCGAGGGCCCCCGGGCAACTCGCGTCACTACCCTGAATACCACCCCGACTCGGCAAAATCGTTCGACGTGAGGTCCCTCCCGCCGAGTCGCGGGCGAATCATAGCACCCGTTCTTGCGCGCGTTGCACGACCCTCGGACGCAATTTCCAACTTTGTCACACGGCCGCGATCTTTTCGCAGGAGTTCCGCGAATAGCTCGTTATAATGCCGCTGTCGTCCAGTTCCACGAGGGCCACAAATGGGCAGTCCGGGGGCCAGAAAAGCCACCACCGTCACCATCCGATTTCTTGACGACGAGATCATGGAGGGCCGGGTGGCCAGTGTAAGCCTGAATCAGCCAAATATCGAGCTTGAGATGCCGGATGAGGCCAGCAACAACGAGCGTGCGCTCATCCCGTTGCCCTCGATCAAGCGAATTACGCTGACCGCCGGCGAACCCAGCTCGGAGGAGCGGGCGCGCGCAGAGCGAAAGGTGGCGATTCGCTTCCAGGATGGCGAGGTCCTCAAGGGCTATCTCGACGGGGAGTTGCGTCAAGCCAGCCACGGGCTTACCCTGCGGCTGCTGAGCGTCGAGAAGGATCGGATCGAGACGCTTGGCATCCCGTATACGGCCCTCAAAGCGCTCTTCTACTTGAAAACCTGGGACACCAGGCCGCCCGAGTTTGACGGGAAGGAAGATCGGCATCTGAATAAGCGGCTTTCCTCGCCTCTCGTGGACCTGATCTCCGACATGGGTCAGCTGGACAAGCTTCGCAAGCGCGGAGCCATCACCGAGAGCGAATTTCAACGAAAGCGCCGCAAGATCCTCGATAACATCTAGAGCCGTCGTCCTGGCCCTGGCGGTGCCGCTGATCGCCAGCTGCAACTCACTGCCGTCGGTGCACGGGCTTTCGCTCGGCACCGCCAGCCCCCTGCCGTCGCCGTACCAGCCGGAGCCGGCGCGCCACGAGGGCGGAACCCTGGTGGTGGGCGACTGGGAGAGCCCGTCCAACTTCTCGCCGCTCTTCAATGAAGAAGTACCCGCCGCCCAGGTCGACGCCCTGCTCTATGCGGGCCTGGTGCGGTTCGATGCCAACCTGCAACCCGTCGCGGACCTGGTGCAGCGAGTGCCGACGCTTCAGAACGGTGACGTGACCTGGAACCACGCCACTGGGGTGATGGATGTGACCTACAGGCTACGGCCCGACCTTCGGTGGTCGGACGGCCAGCCCTTAACCGCCGACGACGTGATCTTCACCTGGCGGCTGATTGTCAATCCGAAGGTGCAGGGCGTTCTCTCCCCAGACGGGTACGCGTCGATCTCGCGCATCGACATGCACGACTCGCAGCGCTTCACGCTCCATTTCGATCGGGTCTATCCGAAGTATCTGAACCTGTTTCCGGCCGTCCTGCCCCAGCACCGCCTGGCTGCGATCTCCCCGGAACAGTTGCCCGGGGACCCGTTCTGGGCGCGTCCGGACGTGGTCAGCGGCCCCTTCAAGATCTCGGAGCTCATCCCTGACGGGCACATCACCCTGGTGCGGAACGACACCTGGTCGCAGGGGCGGTCCGGGAAGCGGCCCCACCTGGACAGCGTGATCTACAAGATCTATCCCGAGGCTGGCCAGCTGCGTGAGGCCGCCCGCGCCGGGCAGGTTGCCGTCGCGCTGGAACTTCCGGATGACCAGCTCGCCACCCTCTCGAGCAGCGGCGCCATGACGGTGCAACGACGATCCCAGCTCGCCTACGAACAGGTCACCTTCAACCAGGCAGATCCGAACCCCCTGACCGGCCAGGCTCCGCTTTGGAAAAACGATCCAGCGCTGCTCCAGGCGTTACGGCGGGCCGTCGACCGGCCCGCCCTTGTGAAGAAATTCTTCCACGACCAGGCCCAGGTGGCCGACTCACCGATTCCGAGCGCCCTGACTCAATTTCACGATCCCGACGTCGCTCTCGATTTCGACCTGAGTGGTGCAAGGAAGTTGCTTGACGGCGATGGTTGGTCCGTCGGAACCGACGGCATTCGCAGCAAGAACGGTCGGCGCTTGAGTTTCCAGTTGGTCACCGCGCTGGGTAGCCCGTTGCGCGACGGCATAAGTCAAGACTTAATCGCGCAGTGGCGGAAGCTCGGTGCCGAGGTCGGTGCCACGCAGGCACACCCCAGCGAGCTGTTCAGTGGCTATGCCGAGGGCGGGCGGCTGGAGCGCGGCCAGTTCGAAGCCGGGCTGTGGACCTGGAGCATCGGACCCGATCCCGATGGCGTCTATCCACTCGAGCATTCTTCCCAGATTCCCCGTGACCAGAACCAGGGTCGCGGATCCAACTTCGGCCGCTTCGATAGCCCGGATATCGATCGCAACCTGGACCGAGGGCGCAGCTCACTGAACGCAGTCGAGCGCGCCCGGTCGTATGCCGCCTTCGAACGGGCCTACGCGCGTTTAGGCTTCGAGCTGCCGCTGTTTGAGCGCGTGCTGGTGGTCCTGGCCAGCCCGCATCTGCACAACCTCACACCCAACCCCGCGCCCGACACCACGTTGTGGAATGCGGCCGACTGGTGGGTAGACTGAAGCGCCTTGTTAGACAACCTTAGAAAAGACGATAGTTCGTTGACCCGTCCGGGCGATCGCTCGTAGAATGCTGCCCGATATCAGCGCCATCACCCGGCATCGCCGCCCTCGATGGAGGCTGAGGCTGTCAGTGTTCGGAGCTTCCGCCCTGGTGCTGCTGGTCGCCTGCGCTCCAGGGAATAGCAATAGCCCTACGTCGATCAAACCCGGCGGTAAGGTGACGGTTGCGTCATGGCAGGAGCAGGATAGCCTGCTCTCCTGCAATATCACGGCGGCGTCCACCCATGCCTGCGCCTATATCAACCCGGCCATGGAGGGTCTGCTCACCGTAAAGGCCAACCAGGACCCGCTGCCGAACAACCCCAAGGTGTCTGACTACTGGGTGCCGGAGCTTGCCGTCGAAGTGCCAACCCTCGAGAACGGAGGCGTCAAGACGAGCGGTGACAAGATGGACGTCACCTGGAAGCTTCGCCACGGGGTCAAGTGGCATGATGGCGTCCCTTTCACCTCGAAGGACGTCAAGGCGACCTTCGAATTCTGGTGGTTGAAGTACCGCGACAAGAACCCGACGCCACTGGTTTCGACCAGTGGCTGGGACCAGGTGGAAAGCGTCGAGACTCCCGACGACTACACGGCGATCGTGCATTTCCACATCGTCTATGCTGCCTATCTCACGCTGGGGACTGGTCCATACGGCATCCTGCCGGATCATCTGCTGCAGCAGGTCTGGGCCAAGACCGGGAACATCACAACGGACAAGGTCACGGTCAACATCCCGGGTGGTTACAACGGTTCGGACACGCTCGACAAGGTCATGGTCGGCACCGGGCCCTTCATGTTCAAGGAATGGGTGACCGGCGACCACCTGACGCTGGCTCGCAATCCCCACTGGTGGGGCGGCGGCGGTCGACCTTACCTGAACGAGATCCGGGTCAAGTTCGACACCGATGCCAACCAGGAACTCAACGAGCTGCGCACGAACGCGATCGACATGGGACTGGACCTCCGTCCATCGCTGCTGCCGCCGCTGTCGCGGCTGAGCGATGTCACGACGGTGACCATCCTGGATAGCGCGTCGGAGCACATCGACATCAATCTGCACAACACGTTCCTCAAGGATGTGACACTTCGAAAGGCGATCCTGATGGGGATCGATCGCCAGAAGATCGTCGACACGCTGCTATTGGGCAAGACGGTGGTGCCGCCCGACGCCTGGATGTGCATTCAGACCGGCGCCTGGTGCCTCGATCCGAATGCGAAACACAGCCCCTACGACCCGGCGGCGGCGAACAAACTGCTGGACGATGCCGGTTACAAACTACAGGACTCTGGCGACTGCAAAGGGTTTCGCGCCGATCCACAGGGGCGCTGCGTGCGGCTTCATCTGGTCACGACTACCCTCCCGCTGCGCGAAGAGCAGGAGGTCGTGATCGCGTCCGACCTGCAGAGCATCGGCATCGACATCTTGAAACCGTTTGCCAACGTGCCGTCGAGCCGCATGTTCGGATCATGCACCGCCGGGGGCGTCATCTACAGCCACAACTTCGACCTGGCACTGTATACGAACAATTACAGCTATCCGGCTGAGCCAGACTCGCTAGCCTACACCGCTTATCACAGCTCGCAGATCCCGACGGATGTCAACGGCTGCGTGGGTCAGAACACGACGTACCTCAGCGACCCGCAACTCGACCAGGCGCTGGACCAGGCGCGGCTCTCGGTCAGGCTCTCGGAACGGAAGGACAAATACATTGCGGCGCAGCGACGGCTGGCGGATCTCATTCCCGAGATTCCCCTTTATCAGGCGGTGGATGTGGAGGCCTACAACAAGAAGCTCGGCGGCTACAAAGGCAATGAGTTCTGGTGGATGAACCAGACCGCCGACTGGTACACCAACCAGTAGCGCCAAGCTCGGCCTGCATGCTCGCTAAGCTTCTTGCATGAAAGACTTGGCTGAGGCGGCGCTGAACGCGGCCCAGGTGAAGGGAGCCAGCTATGCCGACGTGCGTCTGGACGAGCGCGTTCAACAGGACGTCACCGTAAAGAATGGCCAGCTGGCGGCCGTATCCGACGACGCCAGCGAAGGTCTTGGCGTTCGGGTGCTGGTCGATGGCGCCTGGGGTTTCGCCGGCAGCGCCCGGCTAAGTACGAGCGAAGTCCAGGAAGTCGTCGACCGTGCGATCCGGATCGCCCGAGCCAGCGCCCGCGCCCGGTCGGCGCCTGTTGACCTGGGACCGCCGGTCACATCCAGGGGCCATTATCGAACGCCGGTCGAGCGTGATCCGTTCACTGTGCCGTTGACTGAGAAAGTCGAGCTATTACTGAGGGCGGACCAGGCGATGGCTTCGGTGAAAGGCGTGACCATCCGCGAGGGCTCGATGGAGTTCATCAAGCAGAAGAAAATTTTCGCCTCGACCGAGGGCGCCTACACGGAACAGGAGCTCTTCGAGAGCGGCGCCGGGATCGAGGCGACGGCGACCTCGCCGGACGAGGTTCAGAATCGGTCGTATCCCAACTCGTTTGGCCGGCACCAGGGCGCGGGCGGCTACGAGTACATCTCCGCGCTCCAACTTGACCGGCACGGGCAGCGGATCGGCGAAGAAGCCGTCAAATTGCTGTCAGCGCCCCAGTGTCCAAGTGGCGTGAAGACGCTCATTCTCGATGCCAGCCAGGTCGCGCTGCAGGTTCACGAGTCCTGCGGCCATCCGACTGAGCTCGACCGTGTCTTCGGCATGGAGGCGGCCTATGCCGGGACCAGCTTCATGACCCCCGAGAAGCTAAACCACCTGCGCTATGGCTCGCCGAAGGTGACCATCACGGCAGACGCCTTGACGCCAGCGGGACTTGGGACGTTCGGTTGGGATGACGAGGGGGTTCCCGCGCAACGGAGCTTTCTCATCCAGGACGGATTGTTCGTTGGCTATCTCACCTCGCGGGAAACGGCCAGCGTGCTCGGCCAGCAGAGCAACGGCACGATGCGAGCCGATGGCTGGAACCGAATTCCGCTGATTCGGATGACGAACGTCAGCTTGCAGCCGGGCGATTCGACACTGGAGCAGATGATCGCCGAGACGAAAGACGGCGTGTATATGGAGACGAATCGCAGCTGGAGCATCGACGATAAGCGTCTGAACTTTCAGTTCGGCACCCAACTGGCATATGAAATTCTCAATGGCAAGCGCGGCCGGATGCTCAAGAACGCCACCTACGCGGGGATCACTCCCGAGTTCTGGAACTCGTGCGATGCCGTGGCCGGCAAGTCCGAATGGCAGGTCTGGGGATTGGCGAATTGCGGCAAGGGGCAGCCGCCCCAGGTCGCCCACGTGGCGCATGGCGCCGCGCCCACCCGCTTCCAGAACGTCAAAGTCGGAATCCTGAAATGAAAAGCATCGAAGTTGCTCGGCTCACGGAAGAGAGCGAATTAAAGACTTTCATACACGGCCTGCTGGAGCGCTCACCGGCGCAGCAGACCGAGGTGATGGTCAGCGAATGGGACAGCGCGCTGACGCGTTTTGCCAACAACGGGATCCACCAGAACGTCGCCGAACGCGACGTGAGCGTGCGGGTACGCGTCGTCAAGAATGGCAAGACCGGCGTAGCTGCGATCAATCAAATGACCGAGTCTGCGGCCGCGGACGTGCTGAGCCGGGCGGTCGCGATTGCCGACTTGCAGCCGAAAGGCGACGTCGTTCCTATGCCCGGGCCGGCGAAAAGCCGGCCGGTTGACGCATGGTCGGACGCGACGGCATCAGTGACACCGGAGGAGCGCGCAGACTTCGTGGAGGCCATCTGCGCGAAAGCCAGACGCGCCGGGCTCAAGGCCTTCGGCGCTTACAGCACCGGCGCGGAGCAGCTGGCCATCGCCAACTCGCTGGGCGTTTTTCATCATCAGCTTTCGACCAAGGCGAGCGTCAATTCGGTTGTCATGGGGGAATCCGGCTCGGGCTACGCCGATCGCAGCGCGATCGACGTGCGAGAGCTCGACAAGGACGACCTGGCCGACGAGGTCATCGATAAAGCGCAGCGCAACCAGAACGCGCAACCGATCGAGCCCGGCGTCTACGAGGTCGTGCTCGAGGAGTACGCCGTCGCGGAGATGCTGGAGTTCATGAGTTTCACCGGCTTTAGCGCGCTGGCGGCGCAGGAGGAGCGCAGCTTCATGCGCCTTGGTGAGCGCATCACCGGCGAGAGCGTCAACATCTGGGATGACGGCCTCGATCCTAGCGGCGTCCCGACGTCGTTCGATTTCGAGGGCGTGCCCAAACAGAAAGTCCAGCTGATCACGAAGGGGGTGGCCAGCGGGCTCGTCTACGACATGGAGACGGCGCAGCGGGCGGGCCGCCAATCGACCGGCCACGGGCTGCCGGCGCCCAATACTGAAGGTCCATTTGCGGTCAACCTCTTCATGGCACCGGGCGGCACGCCCAAGGCAGACTTGATTAGCGACATCAAGCGAGGCATCTGGGTGACGCGTTTCTGGTACGTGCGGGTCGTCCACCCGAAGACATCGATCATCACTGGCATGACGCGCGAAGGCACCTTCCTGATCGAGAACGGCCGGATCACCCGGCCGGTCAAAGACTTACGTTTTACGCAAAGCATCCTCGGCGCATTGGACGGCACACTGGCCATCAGCCGGTCGACCAAGCTCCAAATCAGCGAATACCTGGGCGCGTCGCGCGTGCCGGCGGTTCGGCTCAAGGCGTTTACGTTTACAAGTTGACGAGTTATCCAGTTATTGGCTTGCCGACACTGGCCATCCCGGCGGGCGTGAAGCCGGCCCGCTTTGGCATCAACCAGAGCTATGTGCGCGCCCTGACCGCGGCCGGCTGCGCGCCGGTGCTGATCCCGTTAATCGACGATCATGACCGGCTGCGGGCCATCTACGATCGCCTCGACGGGATCGTGTTCCCGGGCGGCGCCGATGTGGCGCCGGAGGAGTACCGCGAGCAGCCAATTGACAATCTCAATGTCATTGAGCCGGAGCGCGATCGGATCGAGTTAACGCTGGCTCGCTGGGCCTTCGACGACGACTTGCCGACGCTTGGAATCTGCCGCGGCCAGCAATTGATCAACGTCGCGCTGGGCGGGACGCTCTTTCAGGACCTACGGCACCAGGGCGCCACGACCGTGGAGCACTCTGACGCTGATGGGCGAGCCAGAACGGCCCTGATGCACCGGGTGCGTCTCGACCCCGACTCGCGGCTGGCCCAACTGATCGACGAGACCAGCATCGAGGTCAACAGCCTGCATCACCAGGCCGTCAAGTCGGTGGCGCCGCAGCTGCGCGCGACCGGAAAATCCGACGACGGCGTAATCGAGGCCCTCGAATCGCCGGAGCGACGATTCTTGATCGCCGTTCAGTGGCACCCCGAAGAGATCGATGATCTTGCCTGGGTGCGACGCTTGTTCCAGGGTTTCGCCAGAGCCGCCCAGCCATCGGGCTGAACTCAGAGGCGAGCTCACTCGCAGCCGCGCAGCTGCTACTCTCGGCGAGCGACGACCCTGACGGGAATTTGCCCGGGTGGCTGGACGAGCCACTGGTCTTTTCGGCGGAGGAGCGACCAGCCGCCTTCGTGAACCATTCGATGATGCGGCCGGCAAAGCAAGGCGAGATTGGGGAGCGACGATTCACCGCCTTTTGTCCACCAGACGAGATGATGGCCATCGCACCAGGCTGAAGGCCGGCCGCAACCGGGCCAGACGCAGCGCCGGTCGCGCGCTTCCAGCGCACGCCGCGTCGAGGACGGTAGCGTGCGGCTGGCGTGGTTACGCTCGTGCTCGAGCTCGGCCCGGCCCGTCATGCGAATCAGCGCCGAGTCACACGCATAGCGCTGCACGGTTTCCGCCGGCACCGTCCCGCCACCTTCGAGCTCACCGGCGGGCGCGCCCGGGATTCCGGCCAGCGTCTCCACGGTGGCGCGGATGATCAGCTGCGGCCGCGGGCCCGAGCCGTCGCGTTTGCTCCCTGCTCCCTGACGACAGAACTCGACGAGGGCATCGGCGCAGCGTTGTCCGTGGGTCCGATCATCGTCTTTGATCGGCTTCATCCGCGCGGCGAGCGCCGCCCGTACCGTTGCGCCACCTTCCGAGTCAAGCAGGCCGTCGATCCGGACGACCCCATCCTGCGGATCGCCGACATGCAGGTAGCGGCGCTGGTACGCGCGGTTAGCCTCGGCCAGGGCCCCCGCGGCATCCACGCGATGTTCGAAGTTCTTGGCGACCGTCGTGAACTGGCCGGGGTCCATCGACTGCGCGGCTTTGAGGAGGTTGCGTTCTTCGGTTCGCACCGCTTCGGCGCCGACATTCTCGGCGGTTCGAGCGATGACCGCGACGTGCTGGTAGCCGAGGTCGCCCCGCGCAAACGCTTCTTCGGTCTTGGGCAGGCGCTCGAGCTGCTTGCCGATCTCAACCCGCTCGGCGGCGGCGCCTCCCGACAGCTTGCATTTCCACTTCAACCAGGCGACGACGCTCAGCGCGCCGTCGGCAGCGTATTCGCCCGACCTGTCGAAGCGGCGCACTCCCGTGGCGAACGCCGCTTCCAGGGGGTCGACGCCGACCTCGCGAATCTGGATAAGCAGCTCGCCGAGTTCGGGCCCGTCAGCTTCGTGTACGCAGGCGGCGATGCGGTTGACGGCCGCCTGTAGGTGCTGGGCGGCGGTGCGCGCTCGGCTGTTCCTGAGTTCTACGACGCTGCCTGATGCGGCCACGCTTCGATGATGAGCCCAGCCTTTGACAGCTGTCTGTCAATAACCCAATG
>VBEE01000112.1 GCA_005881715.1 Chloroflexota bacterium
TGCCCAACGCCGAGCTCTTCGTCGACCGGCGGCGAGGCGCGCTACTCCACCGACGCGCCGTCGACTTCCTCCAGGCGCTCGTCGGCGATGAATTTCGCGCCGCCCGGCGGTCTCATACTTTAGAGACGACTGGGCGATGTGTTGTGCATCGCCGAGTCCGCGATGAGCGCGCCGCTTCGGCAATCTAAGGAGGAGAAGTGTCCAAGTACGTGACCAGGCCGTTCCGATTCGGGGTCGTTTGCCCGCTCACCACTGACCTGCGGGCCTGGCGAGATCGAGTTCGTCGCATCGCAGACAGCGGCTATTCGACGCTGCTGATGCCCGACGTCCCCGGATGGCAACCGGCGCCAGGCCCGACGCTGGCCCTCGCAGCGGAGCTCGCCGAAATGCGGGTCGGCACCTGGGTGTACGCCTCGCCCGTACGCCCTGCTTGGACCACGGCGTGGGAAGCGCACTCGCTGTCGGTGCTTAGCGAGGGTCGCTTCGAGATGGGTATCGGCACCGGACGGCCAGGGATCGAGGACCAGCTCCGCGAACTCGGCCTGCCCGTTGTCCCACAAGGCGAGCGGCTCGCCCAGGTACGTGACACCGTCGCGGCGCTACGACAGCTCGACGGCCCCGACCTGCATACACCGGTGGTGATGGCAGTGCGCGGACCGAAGGGTCAAGCACTTGCTGCCGAGCTGGCGGACACGGTTACCTTCGTGGCGATGCCGGATGACCCTGGCGTCGAGATCGCCCAGCTCGCCCGTAACTTCCGCGCTCTCCGGGACGTCGAGCTCGCGCTCCATGTGCCGGTTGTCGGCGACGCGGTCGCGCCGTTCATGGCCCCGCCCGACACCGACCCGGTCGCACTGCGCGCCATAGACTCACTGGCCATACTCCCCGCTGACCCGGCGGCGGCAACCGAGGAAATCCAGCGGCGACGGGAGGAGATCGGCTACTCCTACTTCGTCTTCGGCGCCGGCTCTGCCGACACGCTCGCCCCGGTCGTTGCTGCGTTGGCCGGACACTGAGCCCGAAACCCGGCGGGGTGATCCGTTGTGGGACGGGGCGCGTGGCCCGCGGCGTGCCCGTCGCGCAAACGATCGATGGTTTGCGGGCCAGGTTCGGCTTCTTGACGGGGTGGGGGCGCATGGACGGAGGTCAACGGCCCCAACTGGATTCGAACCGCCGATCCTTTACCCCAACTAATTAGGTTCGTTGGTCGCGGCCAAGCGAGCCGCGCCGAGCGTTAAGAAACGATCAAGCCTTCGTCCAGTGACGCGACCATCTCGATGAGGCCTGATGATCGAGCTATCTGGACGAAGTCTTGATTTCGCTTAACGAGGTCCAAAAACTCGACGACGGGCGTCGTCCTCGCGGTCTATAGGCCTGCTGGCTGAGGGAAGTCGGCCGCGGTGATGCCATCGGGATGCCCGGGTGGCCATTGGACCAACTCGATCCGATAGCCGTCGGGGTCGCTGAGCCATGAAGTTTGAGCCCCATCCGGTCCGCCAGGAAGCTCGATTGGACCGGGCCTCAGTCCCGCTTGCGTTAACGCCTCGACGGTGGCCTTGAGGTTGTCGATCTGGACGGCGAGGTGGCTGAAGCCGGTGCCGATGTCCACCGGGCCGTCGCCTGGCCGATGCACGAGTTCGAGCGCAACGAACTCATCGCTGGGGAACTTGAGCATGGTTAGGCTGGCCCCCTCGCCGAGGTCAACGCGACCGACCTGGCCGTACCCGAGAGCCGTGTAGAAAACCACGGAGGCGCCAAGGTCCGTGACGCGGTACGCCGGGTGCAGAGTCCTCATCCGACGACGGTAATGCAACCGCGAGGGGTCAGGAGCCTCCGTCCCCAACCTTGGACACCACCGGCGCGTGCGAGAACGCCAAGGGCGCCGCGAACGGCGGAGGTGGCGCTGAGGTTGTCGCGCCGGGTGCAATGGGCCGCGCCAGTTCAGGCTACGGATCGCCTGCGCACGGAGCCTATTCAAGGAAAGGTTGCACGAACTGGCGCGTGACCGGGCCGGCAAATGGCCACAGAACTGCTTCGCCCCCGGTCGGTATACCCTCAAGCATGCAAGCGCCGATGTAGTCGCGGCCCTCTTGGGGGTACTTCGTGAGAACTTCCTCCGCGATTTCCATGACCCTGCGAACGGACGCAGGCTCTCTAGCCATTCACTCAGGGTGAGCGCGTGTGGCGTCGAGAGCAAGCATGGTGAACCAATTCTTTTCTTGACAACATCGAGGTGCGGCCTACGATGAGGGCCAGGGGCGGATCGTAGCGGGCACGGCAGCAGGGAGGCACACCATGAAGGTCGTCATCATCGGCGGAACCGGGCGCATCGGGTCGAAGGTCGTCACAC
>VBEE01000119.1 GCA_005881715.1 Chloroflexota bacterium
ATCCTGGTCCCCAGACCGCCTGCGCCATGCCGGACCAGGGGTCGCCTCCGTTAAAGCCGATGAAGTCCTTCGCCATCTTGTCGGGCCCAAAGTACACACTCGCGGCGTAGTAGCAAAACAGGTAGAACAGGCCGATCAAGAGCGCCGACAAGAGCACCGCCCGGGGAATCGTCTTGCGCGGCTCTTTCGCCTCTTCGGCCAGTGGAGCGGCGGCCTCGAAGCCGATGAAGGCGAGAATGGCGAAGATCATCGCCGGAAAAATCGAGCCGAGTCCCTTGGTGTTTCCGGTGTTCGGTCCAAAAACGGATAGCGTGTTGCGGTCCCCGGCCGCGACCACCAGCGTGACGGCGAGGGCGAGGAAAACCACGATCTCGAAAACACCGAGCGCAACGCCGGTCCCCGTCGACAGCCGGATGCCGCGATAGGTCAGGAACCAGACGATGAGGCCGGCGACCACAGCGAACGGCGCCCACAGCCAGACGGGCCAGCCGAAATGCGAGTGAAGATTCGCGGCCAGCTCGTTGCCGAAGACCAGATACAGCAGCGGGGCGACGATCGGCTCCGCGAGGATGAACCCCCAGGCGACCAGGAAGCCGACGTAGGGATGAAGACCGCGCGAGCTGTAGGTGTAGAGTCCGCCCGCCGACGGAAGATGCTTTGCCAGCTGCCCGATGCTAATGGCGCACAGCAGACAAGCGATCAGGGCCAGCAGAACAGCTAGCGGGATACTCCCTCCGGCGTAGGGAACCCCGACGATGATGGAAAAGGCGACGGCAGCGGCGGGCGCCATGTGGGTGATCGACTGAAACAGGGTTGGGGCGAGGCCCACGGCGTTGCGTTCGAGTCGAGCGGTTTCGACGGATGGATTCATGCGTTCCCTCCTTTATGCGCGCGGCGGTTTGGCGCTGGGTTTCCTGGATTTGGCTTTCGTCCTCGCGGCGGCCTTTGACGGGCGGCTGCGCCACTCATCCCAGGGCGGCACCTTCTCGCCGACCGACCACAGGAAGTAGTAGGTGCCGTGGTCGCCAAGGTAGCGGAAGCGCTTCCGCAGCACGGCGGTTGCCTCGGACGCCGGACCGAGCGACCGGAGGTAGGCGCGGAACCGGTCCGGCGTCTTTCCGATCGCGACCACTTCCTTCGCGTTGAGCACCGTGGCTTCGATCTTTGGCACGTTGCGGATCACCCGGCTATCGCCCGCGAGCCGGTCGACATCCCTGGCAGTCATCCGCGCTACCCGTTCCGGTTCGAAATCCAGAAATGCTTCGCGGATCGAGGGCCACTTGGCTTCGACCACCCGCCAGTTCAACCCGGACGAGAACACGACTCGCGTCATCGACTCCAGATACCCCGAGAGCTGGCGGGGCGGTTTTGGCTGCTTGTGATGGTCCACGTCCTGCTCCCTCCTTCGGTGAATCGAAGCCTACGGCGATCCCTCGCCGCTTTGCTCGTGCGCCAGGGTCGCCTCGGCGTCGGCCCGCGAGATGACGCCTACCAACCGGCCTTCGAGCGTGGTCACCAGGCTGTTGGTCTGAATGTTGTTGTCACGCATCGACTTCAGCAGCTCCTGGAGCGTCACGCTCGGGCGGAACGTCTTCGGCCCGGGCCGCATCACAGCCTCGGCGGTTGCCTGCGGATCACCGTCGAGCTCCGATTTGCGCAACAAGCCAAGCACCACCCGCTCGGAACTGACGACCACGCAGGTCTCGGAATCGGCCGCATGCACTCGCGCACGGACCGCACCGATGCGCTCGGTCAGACCGCAGGTGGGCACCTCGGCATCGGCGACGTCGCCGATCCAGATCTCGTCGACCGCCTTGCCCTCCCGCGGCTCGTTCTCCTCGTACCAGGCCTGTTTGCCCGGGACGTAGTCGATCACGCGTTTGAATCCGAGCGTCTCGAGCCGCGACGCGGCCCGCGGCGACACGTCTCAACCGAAGTCGTTGCAGTAGACGAGAACCGGCCGGGTTCGGTCCAGCTGGCCGGCCGTCCTTTCGTCCAGCTGTTTCAATGGGATGTTGATCGCCCCGGGCATGTGGTCGTGCTCGAACTCGTCTTGGCCGAGCACGTCGACCAGCTGGGCTCCCTCCTCCAGCAGGCGTTTGACCTCGGTCGCAGAGAAAATCTGGGACGGCATCAACCTAATGTACTCAGCGAGCCCATACACCCACTGGTGTAAACCGCATGGGGACGTCCACCAGGATCAGTTCGCTCGCCGCTTCAGCCCGAACCGGCAGCTCCGGCTGGTCAAGGATCTTGGCGGCATCCCCCGTCGACAGGCGATCGCCGCCGAGCGCGACGGCGCCCTCAATCAGATAGAGATACCCGGCGCGTTTCGATCCGAATCGGTGCGTGACTTCTTTGCCGGCGCTCAACGCCGCGACGAA
>VBEE01000010.1 GCA_005881715.1 Chloroflexota bacterium
GAACCTGGCACCGATCATCATCGGGATCTGGATGGTGGCCGGCATCGCGCTGTTGATCTACTTTGCGGTTAAAGAGCCTGCTCGAATCACCGACACCGGGCATGTGTTCGTGGAGGAAGGCGAGCCGTCTTAAGAGAATTGATGCGACGATGCACCGTCGTATTCGAGGGTTGAAAGTTCGGCAAGGCGGCGGCTAATATCTTCTTCTGCCCAGTCGGGCAGGAGGAGGAGTACACATGCCAGAAACCGCTGTATCCGCACCCGGCAAGCCAGCCTGGGCGGATCTATCGACGACCGATGCCGCAGCCGGAAAGACTTTCTATAGCAAGTTGTTCGGCTGGCAGCCTGAGGACCAGGGCCCCGAGGCGGGCGGCTACGTGATTTTCAAGCTCGGCGGCAAGCAGGTGACCGCGCTGGGGCCGGTCCAGAATCCGGGCCAGCCGGCCGCCTGGTCGGTGTACATCGCGACCGACGACGCGGCCGCGACCGCGAAAAAAGTGCGCGACGCCGGTGGGACCGTCGCCCTTGAGCCGATGGACGTTCTGGGGCAGGGCTCGATGGCGGTCTTCCAGGACCCGATCGGGGCGTTCATCTCGGTCTGGCAACCGGCGAAGATGAAGGGCTTTGATGTGACGAATCAACCGAATAGCTTCGCCTGGGCCGAGCTGAATGGCCGCGGCGTCGAGAAGACGAAGCCCTTTTACAAGAAGGTCTTCGGCTGGGGGGACAAGACCAGCCCGATGGGCGAAGGGCAGCCTCCGTACACCGAATGGCAGCTTGGTGGCGAGAGTATCGGCGGCGGCATGGAGATGGGCAAGGATATGCCGCCCAGCGTCCCGTCGTTCTGGATGGTCTACTTCGGGGTCGCCGACGTCGATGCCACGGCAAAGAAGGCGAGCGAGCTTGGCGGTAAGGTCAACATGGCGCCGCAGGACTTTCCCGGCGGGCGCTTCGCAATCCTGGGCGATCCGCAGGGTGCTGTCTTCGGCATCATGCGAATGACGAGCTAAAACCGAGTCGTTCAATCAGGCAGGGGTCGACGTGACTCCTGCCTGGCGTTTGCCCTGAAGATACAACTGCGCCGAAGCGGGCAGTCGCCACATCGCGGCGCGCGGGCGCGGCAGACAATGGCTCCGAGGTCCATCAGGGCCTGATTGATCAGGTAACCCCGTCCTTTCGGAATGACGCTGGCCGCCAGATCCCAGAGCAGGCGCGTACGGGCTCGATCCGACACCGCGACGCCGAAATGCCGTCGCAACAGCCGGGCCACATTCGTGTCGAGCACCGGCGCGTCTCGATGGTGGGCGAAGCTCATGACCGCTCCGGCTGTATACCGTCCGACCCCCGGCAGCCGGCGAAGCTCCTCCATGGTCGCCGGAAAGCCGCCACCACCCTCGGCGACGCGCAGCGCAGCAGCATGCAGCCAGCCGCCGCGGATCTTGTAGCCCAGCGGATCGGTGATCGCCTTCACGTCCGCCAGCGGCGCCTGGGCGAGCGCCTGAACCGATGGATAGCGCCCGAGGAGGCGCTCATAGACCGGAAGCACCCGAGTGATCTGGGTCTGGTGCGAGAGCACTTCGGAAACCAGGATGGCGTAGGGGTCACGGGTCTTTCGCCAGGGCAGATCGCGTCCGTTGATCGCATACCAGGCCAGCACCCGGCGCTGGAAGGATCTGCGGCGGCCGGGGCCGATTGCTGGAAGCATCGGGTCGGCGGCGGACTCCCGGAAGTCTAGTTCCGGGCGGAGTTGGCCACGATGGCGGGCACGTCGGCCGGGTCCATGTCGGTGTCGAACGGACCGTTGGGATTGTCGATGACCCAGACATGCAGCATGTCGGGGGTGTCCTGTTTGCTCGTGCCGGGAGGGCAGGACCGGCTCCAGCCCGGGCGGTCGACGATAGAGAGGCCGGCAAAGGCCACCACCATGCTCGTCTTCTTGTCGAAGCAAAGATCGTCGTGGTGATGCCAGCTGGTCAGGGCGCCGCCGATTTCGGGGCCGGGCATCCCCCATCGAGGCATGATGTACATTGCGCCGATCAGCACCGGTCCTTTGGGACTGTTGTAGTAGATGAGCGACTGGACGTGCTGGGGCTTCAAGATGTCGGCGTCCGTAGAGTAGGCGCGGTTCACGTAATGCACGATCTCCAGGTCGGGCGGCTCCATCGGCTGGTAGCCCGCGGCGACCGCGGCTCGGAGATCCCGATACTTCACGACGGCCGCCATCGTCTGTTCGTACAACCGGGCAGCGGCCTCCAGCTGGGCGGCCGTCACCGAGATTGGGGTCGATCCTGCATGTCCAGCGCCGGTAGCCGGCGCCTGATGGGTGGCTGCCACAGCGTGCTGGTCGGCTGCGATCAGTCGCTGGCTGGCCGCCAACTCGATCGACGCCGCCCAACCCGCGGTTACGCCTGACACCGCGATCAGCACCAGAAAGCCGGCCAGGAACGCGCGCCGCGACCAGGAGCCCATCGGCAGGTGCGAATAGGCTGCGCCCAGGACGCCGACGACCGCCAGGATGAGGCCCGCCCCCAGCAGCACATGGCCCGGGTTGGTCAGGGTGAAGATTCCCTCCCGGTGCGCCAGGGTGGGGTCCGCGGCATGCAGGTAGAAGTCCCAGGCTTGCCCCAGCAGCAGCGCGGCGACGCCGATGACGCCGGCTGCCAGAAAGGCCGCCGACCGGTTCCTCATACCGCCACCGGCACCTTTTCAGAGAAGTGGCAGGCGGCGCGATGACCGCGTGCCTTCTCTTCCAGGGGCGGCTCCAGGTCGGCACAGGGCGTCGGCACCTGGGCGATGGGGCAGCGCGGATGAAACCGGCAGCCCGATGGGGGGTTGACCGGCGAAGGGATCTCCCCACTGAGGTGGACGATCCGTCGTTTGGACTGAATTTCCGGGTCCGGGATGGGAATCGATGAGAGGAGCGCCTTGGTGTAGGGGTGGCGGGGGTTGCGATAGATTTCCGCACTGTCCGCGACCTCGACGATCTTCCCGAGGTACATCACCATCACCCGGTCGCTGATGTGCCGCACCACCGAGAGGTCATGGGCGATGAACAGGTAGGTGAGCTGGAATTCCTTCTGCAGGTCCTCCATCAGGTTGATGATCTGGGCCTGGATGGAGACGTCGAGAGCGGAAATCGGCTCGTCCGCCACGATGAGCTTCGGCCGAAGCGCGATGGCCCGGGCGATACCGATCCGCTGTCGCTGCCCGCCGCTGAACTCATGGGGGTAGCGGTTGTTGAAGTAGGGGTTGAGGCCGACGATCCTCAGCAGCTCCTGAACCCGTTTGTCCTTGGCCCGGCCGCGCAGCAGACCAAAGTTTTCCAGCGGCTCCGCGATGATGTCGCCTACGGTCATCCGCGGATTCAGCGAGGAATAGGGGTCCTGGAAGATCATCTGCAGCTCCCGCCGCTTCTGGCGGAGCTTCTCGCCACTCAGCTTGGTCAAATCGACACCCTCAAAGAAGATGTTTCCGGAGGTGACCGGCAACAACTGGGTGATCAGCCGGCCGAGCGTCGACTTCCCGCAGCCCGACTCGCCGACCAGGCCGACGGTCTCGCCGGGATAGATCTCAAAGTTAACCCGCTCGACCGCCTTGACACTGGCGCCCAGGCCGGCGGGGAAATGTTTGACAACTTCCTCGGCCCGCAGCAGCGGCGCCCGCTCAGGCACGCGCTTCACCGTCGCGGGCCAGCGCCCGACGCATCGTGACCCAACACGCCGCCTCCTGGTCCGGGCCGACGTCCATCAGGGTCGGATCGTCGTGAAAGCAGCGCTCGATCCTGAACTGGCAGCGAGGGTGGAAGCGGCAGCCTCGCGGCGGTTTGATCAGGTCGGGCGGGAGGCCCTCGATCGAGAGCAGCCGGTCCTTGCGGTCGGCATCCAGGCGAGGGATTGACTGGAGGAGCGACCAGGTGTACGGGTGCTGCGGGTCTTTGAAGATCTGCTCGACCGGCCCCTGCTCCACGATGCGCCCGGCGTACATGACGAGGACCCGCTTGCACAATCCGGCGACCACCCCCATGTTGTGCGTGATGAGGATGATCGCGGTCTTCGTCTCCTCGTTGAGATCACGGAGCAACTCAAGAATCTGGGCCTGGACCGTGACGTCGAGGGCGGTGGTCGGCTCGTCGGCGATCAGGATCGATGGCTTGTTGGCCAGGCCCATCGCGATCATCGCCCGCTGTCGCATGCCGCCACTGAACTGGTGCGGATAGTCTTCCACCCTCGACTCCGCAGCCGGGATGCGCACTTGCTTGAGCAGCTGAACGGCGCGGCTGAGCGCGACCTTGCCCGAAATCTTGGTGTGTGCCTCCATCGCCTCCTCGATCTGGTAACCGACTTTCAGCACCGGGTTCAGGCTGCTGAGAGGGTCCTGGAAGATCATGGCGATGTCTTTCCCGCGGATGTCGCGGACATCATCGCCGGGCATCGTCACGATGTCGGTTCCCTTGAACAGGATCTGCCCACCGGTGATGCGGCCCGGCTCCTGCACCAGGCGCAGGATGGAGAGCGCGGTCACGCTCTTGCCACAGCCCGACTCGCCGACGATGCCGAGCGTTTCACCGGGATGCAGGTCGAAGCTGACACCGTCGACCGCCTTGACCACGCCGTCGTCGGTGAAGAACTGGGTTTTGAGGTCCTTGACTTGCAGGACCGGCGCGGTCACCGCTTCTGCCTCGGGTCGAGCGCGTCGCGAAGACCGTCACCGAGGAAGTTGAACGCCATCAACGTCAAGGAGAGCGCGATGGCCGGCACGAGGACGATGTGCGGCGCGATCCGGATGGCATGGAAGCCATCGGCCGCCATCGCCCCCCAGGACGGGGTGGGCGGCTGGACGCCGAGACCGAGGAAGCTCAAAAAGGCCTCGAAGAGGATGGCCTGCGGAATGCCGAAGGTGGCCTGGACGATGATCGGTCCCAACGCGTTCGGCAGGATGTGGCGGGACAGGATCTTGTTCGGACGGGTACCGGAAGCCCTGGCCGCCTCGACGAACTCGCGCTCTCGAAGCGAAAAGGTCTGGCCCCGCACGAGTCGCGCCATATCCATCCAGCGGGTCACGGCGATGGCGAAGATGATCTTGTCCAGCCCCCGACCCAGGATGAGCACCAGGATCAGCGCGACCAGCAGATCGGGAATGCCGTAGAAAATATTGATCAGGGTCGAGATGATGCCATCGAGCCAGCCCCGGAAGTATCCAGCGATCAGGCCAATCGTCACGCCCACGACCGCAACGATGATCTGCGTGCCGACACCGACCTCGAGCGAGACCTGGGCGCCGACCATCAGGCGGCTCAATATGTCGCGGCCGGCCTGATCCGCGCCCAGCAGGAAGTCTGAGTTCGGGGTCTGGTAGGTTGGCGCGACGCCCTGCCGCCAGATCGGATAGGGGGTCCAGAAAACGGAGATGATCGCCACCACCAGGAGCAGCACCAGGAAGACGGCGCTGCCCAGTGCCAGCCGGTTGCGCTTGAGCCGGCGCCAGGCATCCGCCCAGAGGCTGGTCTGCTCGCGCGCCAGCGTGTCGCCAACGTACTCCTCGGGGGTCGCGACGCCGGGCGCGGTTGCCATGTCGCTCCTTAGTAGCGGATTCGTGGGTCGATGACGGTATAGAGCAGGTCGACGAGGAGGTTCGCCAAGCCGATCGCCAGCGCGTAGAAGGTAAAGACCCCGATCACGATGTTGTAGTCGCGTGAAAGGATGCTCTGAACGAACTCCTTGCCCAGGCCGGGGATGCCGAAGATGTTCTCGATCACGACGCTGCCCGTGATGATGCCGATGGTGAGCGGGCCGAGGATGGTGACCACCGGGATCAGGGCGTTGCGGAGCGCGTGCCGGATGATGACGATCCGGTCGCTCAGTCCTTTGGCCTTCGCGGTGCGGACGTAGTCCTGCCTGAGCACCTCCAGCATGCTGGCTCGCGTGAGGCGGGCCACGATGCTGGCGTAGGGGAAGCCGAGCGCAAAGGCGGGAAGCAGGATCTGGCCAGGGGTGCCATAGGTCCCCTCCCAGCCCACCTCGTAGTAGAGGACGCCTCCGCTCCAGTTGTAGAGATAGACGGCGAACAGCAGCACCAGCACCGAGGCGATCACGAAGTTCGGCATGCTGTAGCCGATCACCGAGGTGGCGGTCGCCAGGTAGTCGACCCAGGTGTTCTGCTTGATGGCGGCGATTACGCCTAGCACCATCCCGAGCCCGATGGTGAAGATTAGAGCGGTTGCTCCCACCTCGAGGCTCACCGACGCCTCCCGCAGCAGCAAGGGCGTGATCGGAATGCCCCGGTTGACGAGCGACTCGCCGAGGTTGCCGTGCACGATGCCGGCGACGAACAGCTTGTACTGGTCCCATAGCGACAGGTCCAGGTGATAGTGGTGCATGATCGCGGCCAGCGCCGCAGGGTCGATCCGGCGGTCGCTCAGAAAGGCACTGCCGGGAAGCTGGTGCACGCCGAAGAAGACTATCGACGAGACGGCAACCGCCGTGAAGGCGATAAGCACCAGCCGCTCGCCCAGGAAGATGAGCGCCCTTCGCGACAGCATTGGCTCAAATATAGTCGGGAGGGGGCGCTCCCTCAGGAAGCGCCCCTCCGCGTCAGGTTAGTGCTGCAGGATCGAGAGCTCGTTCCAGTACGGGTCGTTGAAGGCGTTGGGCTGCGGGCCCTTGACGTACGGCTTGGTCAAAAAGACGCCCACGCCGTAGACGAGCGGCGCGTAGGCGGCGTCATCGATCATCATCTGGGACGCCTTCTTGTAATCGGCAAGCGCATCCTCGGTCTTCTTGGCGTCTGCGCCCTTGACCAGCGCGTCCAGTTGCGGGTTGGAGTAGCCGGTCCCGCCGTTGCCCGCATCCGTGATGAACAGGTTGTCGAACCAGTCCTGCGGGTGGTCGTAGTCGGCCTGCCAGCTGTGGCGGAAGATGGTGTACTCCTTCTTGGTGCGACGCTGGAAGAATGTCTGGCGCTCCGTCGCGGCCAGGTCGACCTTCACGCCGAGGTTATCCTGCCACTGTGATTGGAGGTTTTCGGCGATCGCCTTGTTGAAGGCGCCCGGATTGTACTGGTAGACCAGGCCCTTGATCTTGGTCTTGTTCGGATCGGCGCTCTGTAGCAACTGCTTCGCGGTGGCCGCGTCGAACTTGGCCAGCGGGTCGGCGTTGTCGCCGAGGTAGCCGCGCAGCCCCTTGCTGATCAGGCCACCGGTGGCGGCGCTGCAGGTAACGCCGTGACTGCACGCGACGTCCACCAGCTTGGTGCGATCGATGGCCAGCGAGAACGCTTTGCGAAGGTCCTTGCCGGCCGTGCCGGCGAACGGACCCTTCTCGTAGTTGAAGCCCACCCAGGTGGTGCGCGTCTTCTGGATGAATTTCAGCTCACTCGATTTTGGGCCGGCCTTGATGCGCAGGACATCCTCCGGCGGGATGTTGCCGTTCATGTCCCCGAATCCGACGTTGTCGAAGCCGTTCTGGTCATACTTCGCGATCGCCGACGAGAGGTCGGCGATGATGTCCACGTGGATCTTCTTTAGTACGGGCTTCGGTGACCCCCACCAGTTGTCCACCGGGACGAAGTCGAGCGACTGCTTGGGCGTCCGGGCGCTCATCTTGTAAGGCCCGGTGCCGATCAGGGTCTCGGGCTTGGTCCACCAGGTGTCCTCGCCACCGGCCGTGACCGCCTTCTCGCTGACGACGCCGGTAACGGCCGTATTGAACGCGACCTCGGTCAGGAAGAACCCGGCCGCTTCGGTCAGCTGAACCTTCAGGGTGTAATCGTCAGAGGAAGTGAGGCCGCTCATGGTGGTCGCCTTCTTGCCCTTGACGTCCTTGTAGCCGACCACGTGATCGAGGTCAGACGCGTAGTCACCCTGAGCCTTGGCGGCGCGGTTCCAGGAGTAGATGACGTCCTTGGCCGTCACCTTGTCCCCGTTGGAGAACTTGACGTCATTCCGGAGTTTGAAGGTGTAGGTCAGCCCGTCGGAGCTGATGCCGCCGTTGGAGGTGGTCGGAACCTCCTTCGCGATGTCGGGGACGATGTTCAGGTTGTCGTCGAATTTCAGGAGACCGTCGTACAGGTTCTGCGCAAAGGCGGCATCGACCGCGGCGTTGATGAAGGCCGGGTCGAAGGAGCCGATGTCGTCATTGAGCGGAAACCGCAAGGTCTGGTCAGCCGCGAGTTGCGTGCCCTGGTTGGCCGTCGACCCACCACCGCACGCCGCAACGAGAATTCCGATCGCCCCCACGACGGCAAGCGATCGAAGGGCACGAAATGCGCCTACTCCTCTATCCATGGTCCCTTCCTTCTTTCCAGATTTCTCCCCGAGTGGGGAGCTGCCTCCCAAGGCGGTAAAGACTATACCTACTCCGAAAATGTTAGAGGGTTGTTAGACGCCGCCGAGGCCAGCGCGGTCGCCTCCAGCCCCAGGTCGGCGGCACGAACCACTCGGTTGACGAAGCCCACGCCGGCGGCTTCCGTCGCCGTCATCAGGCGCCCGGTCAGCATCAGCTCGAGCCCCAGCTTTCGAGGAAGGGTATTGAAGACCGGCGGCATGATCGTCATCGGCATGATGCCGAGCCGAACTCCGGGCAACCCGAAGTGCGCTTCTTCCGCGGCGACCGCCAGGTGACAGGCCGCCACGAGTCCGAATCCCGCGCCCAGGGCATCGCCATTCACGGCCGCGATCAGCGCCTTGGGATAGGCGTCGATCAACAGGAAGAGCGCCCCGAGCCGGCGGCGTTCGAGCGCCTGCTCCAGCGCCGGGCGGGCGGCCAGGAACTCCTTCAGATCGGCGCCGGCACTGAAGGCATCGCCGGACGCGGCGATGATCACCGCCCCAACCGTCGTGTCCTCCCGGGCTCGCGCCAGCGCGCTGTGCAAAGCCTGGACCATCGCTGAGCCAAGGGCGTTCCGAACCTCAGGCTGATTCAGCCGAAGGGTGAGGATGCCGCCGGCCCGGTCTTCGGTCAGCTCGCTAGACGCTAGACGCCCGCCACCACGGCGCTCTTTTGCTCGGTATAGAAGTCGAGCACCTCGACGCCATGCTCCTTGCCGAACCCGCTGTGCTTGGTACCGCCGAACGGCAGCTCGTCGTAGGCGACCTGGATGGTATTGACCCAGGTGTAGCCGGCGTCGAGCCGGTCGATGCCAATCTGCGCCTTCTTCAGGTCTCGGGTGAAGATCGACGAGCCCAGCCCGAACTCGGAGTCGTTGGCCCGCTCCAGGGCCTCGTCGAGGTCCTTGACCCGAGCGATCGGCAGCAGCGGACCGAAGGTCTCCTCCCGCCAGACCCGCGCTTCCAGCGGGACGTCGGTGAT
>VBEE01000053.1 GCA_005881715.1 Chloroflexota bacterium
CCCCTTCAGGTCATTCACCATCTTCTGGAAGTTGTTCAGACCGGTTGTCAATCCTGGAGGTAGCGAGGCGCCCTGGGACAAGTCGATGGACTTCTGGACGGCGGCGCCGACGGTGGTCAGCTGCGCCTGCATGCCGGCGAGGTCGTTGGCGTCTGCCGCCTTTGAAAATGCTTCGAGACCGGCCAACGCGTCGATCAACGGATCGAGGAAGGCCAATTGCTTGTTGAAGAGACCGATACCTTTTTGCGCGGTGCCCAGCGC
>VBEE01000054.1:0-3904 GCA_005881715.1 Chloroflexota bacterium
CACGTAGCCGATGACAAGAAGAATGAGGACGGCGATCGCGGCGATGATGAGCCACCGGCGGTTTGAACGTGCCCGTCGCGCTTGCGGGACTGCCGTCCCCATTGACGGTGTCGGGCGCTCGGCGGTTTCGGTCGTCGCGGCCGGTGCCATTGCTGGCGGCGTCTCGACGGTCGTGTCGGTTACGGCGCGTGGCGCCTCGTCGTCTGCCATGCTTCCCTCCCTGGCCCCAAGGCCATTCCCGCCTCACCATACCCGGAAATGCCGGGCTGTCAATAGCACCGGGCGCACAAAGTCTTGCCGGTCTGTGGACCGCGCGTTAGTCTTGGGTGAGGAGGAGCACTGATCGGTGGATAACCTGCCCCGGCAGGCACGGCCGCCCGACGTCGGGGTTCAGACCAGCCACGTCCGGGAGATGGCCGCCAACCTGCTGCTCGGCCGGGCGCTCCACGCGCTGGACGCGGCCGGCGGGATGGTCGTCTTCTGGGACGCCGATGGGCGCTGGAACAAGGACAGCTTCACCCTGCCCGGCCGTCCTGACCGGCTCGAGCAGCTGGCGCCGGTGCTGGAGGCGCTGCTGGAGTGGACGCTCTACACCGAGAAACCGGTGGCCATCCACGACCTTGGCCGGAGCCGCTGGTCGCGTCACTTGCTCCATGGCGACGATCCGCCGGCCGGCGCCGCCGCGGCCACGCCGATGGCGCAGCGGGGGGCGATCTGGGGGGCGATGGTCGTGTATACAGCGGAGCCCGTCATCGATTCCATCGGATTGCTCGGCCAGCTTGCCGAGCTCGCCACTGAGCAATTGAGCTCGCTGGCGTCGGGGCGGCCGGAGGGCGTGAGCTAACCGCGGTCGCCGGCAGGGCGTCCGTATCATGAGCGGCGATGCGAGCTGAGGAGTCGACCCGCAGAGTGGCCGCCGTGCGCCGGCGCCTGACCGACCTCGAGCTTGATGCGCTGGTGGTCACGGCTCCGGAGAACACCCGGTACCTCTCCGGCTTCAGCGGCACGCTTGGGTATCTCGTGATCAGCGGGGAAGGCGCGGAAATCCTGGGGGACAGCCGCTACTGGCTGCAGATGGAAGCCGAGGCCCCGGGGTTCACGCTGGTGCGCTCGGTGGCGTCCAGCGGTCTCCTGGCACTGCTTGCCGACCACCTCAAGCGACTGGGACCGCGCCGGGTTGGCTTCGAATCCCAGCACCTGACGGTCGATCAGCACCGGCGACTGGGTGGATCGCTGACAGCGGACGTGGCGCTGGTGCCGACCGCCGGGCTGGTCGAGGAATTGCGCATGCTCAAGACGCCGCACGAAGTGGAGCTTCTGCGGCAGGTGGCGGGGATCGCCAGCCGCGCGTTCGACCGGGTTCGGTCCGCCATCCGACCCGGGCTGCGCGAGCGCGACATCGCCTTTCTGCTCGAGCAAACGTTCCGCGAGCTGGGGGCGGACGGCCCGGCGTTCGACACCATCGTGGCGGCCGGCGAGCGCGGCGCCCTGCCGCACGGCCGGGCCGGTGATCGGGAGCTGGCGCGCGGGGATATGGTGGTCGTGGATTTCGGGGCCCTCGCCGGCGGCTACAACAGCGATACGACCCGGACGATCGTGGTCGGCGAACCTACCCTCGAGCAGACCCGGGTGATCGACGCCGTGCGGCAGGCGCAGACCGAGTCGATGGCCCTGATGAGACCGGGCGTGACCGCGGATGCGGTCGACCGCCGTGCCCACGACGTCCTGGCCGGCGAGGCGCATGCCTTCGGCCATGGCCTGGGCCACGGCATCGGGCTGATGGTGCACGAGCGACCGTTTCTGTCGCCGAGCGACCAGACGCCGCTCCAGGCAGGCATGGTCATCACGAACGAGCCCGGCATCTACCGGCCGGGCTGGGGCGGCGTCCGGCTGGAGGAGATGGTGCTGGTGACGGAGGCGGGGCCCCAGGTTCTGACGCCGGCCTCGCACGAAGTGAGGGTTGGGTGACCCCCGCGGAGGCCCTCCGGGAGAAGCTGGACGTTTCGATTTTCGCGGATGAGCTCTTCGGCGAAAACTGCTTTCTGATTCGCCGGCGAGACACGGCCGCTGCCCTGGTCGTCGACCCCGGACTGCAGCTCGACCGGGTGGTAAGGCAGCTGCGCGAGGAGCGGCTCACCGTCGAACGCATCCTGGTGACCCACGGGCATATCGATCACGTGGGCGGCGTGCCCGCGCTTCATCAGGACACCGGCGCCCCCATCGCCATGCATCCGGACGATCTGGCCATCCTCGACTGGGACCAGCTCGGACGGCTGCCCTTCATTCCCCGCGGATTTGGGCCCTTCTCGATTGATCTCGGGCTCACTCACGGGATGACCCTTTCGTTTGCGGACCTCAGCGTGCGCGTCCTCCACACCCCGGGGCACACCGAAGGTTCGGTGTGCTTTCTCTTTGGCCTCGATTGCTTTGCCGGAGACACCCTGTTTCAGCGCGGCATCGGCCGCACCGATCTACCCGGCGGCGACATGCGAAAGATCGTCTTCAGCATTCGCGACGTGCTCTACGCGCTTCCACCCAGGACCGTGGTGTATCCGGGGCACGGCCCCCGCACCACGATCGAGGAGGAGATGCTGCTCAACCCGTTCGTGCCTGCCGGCTGAGATGCGGATTGCCTCCCTGCTGCCCAGTGCCACCGAGATCGTCTGCGCGCTTGGGCTGGAGGACAGCCTGGTGGCCGTGACCCACGAATGCGATTACCCGGAGTCGGTCAAAGGCAAGCCGGTCGTGACCCGGAGCGTGCTGCCCGGCAACGGCGGGAGTGCCGACATCGACCGCCACATTCGTGAGCTTGTCCATCAGGGAAGCGGCATTTACCGGCTCGATGCGGATCGGCTGGCGGCGCTCCAGCCCGACTTGATCCTCACCCAGGAGCTCTGCGAGGTGTGCGCCGTCTCCTATCCGGTTGTGGAGCGCGCCGCGCGACGGAACCCGGAGGCTACGCAGTTGGTCTCGCTCGAGCCGGAACGTCTCACCGATCTTTTCGACCACGTTCGGCTGGTTGGGCGCCTGACCGGGCGGGACGCCAGGGCCGAGGAGGTGGTGGCCGGGCTCGAGCACCGACTGGCGGCGGTCCGCGACCGAATAGCCGGCCGACCGATCCGGCGAGTGGTGACGCTGGAGTGGGTCGATCCGCCGTTCAACTGTGGGCATTGGACTCCCGGGCTGACCGAGCAGGCGGGCGGCCGGGACCCGTTGGGATCCGCGGGCCGGCCGGCCCATGCCATTCGATGGCAGGATGCGATCGATGCCCGACCCGAGGTGATGGTCATATCGGCCTGCGGATTTTCGCTCGAACGGAGCATCACAGAGTTCCGGGCCGCGCAGGCGCCGCTGGAGCGGCTGCTTGGCGAGATCTGGGTGGTCGACGGCAATGCCTTCTTCAGCCGGCCCGGCCCGCGCCTGGTTGACAGCGTGGAGATCATGGCGGGAATTCTTCATCCCGAGGCGGTACAGCCGCCGCCCCCGAGCAAGGCCCGTCGGCTGCGCTAGCCGCCGAAGATGAATCCGAAGAAGACCGCCGCCAGGACGATGACGAGGATGCCGCCGCCCACCAGCAGCAGGATGGCCGCCAGCGTGAAGCCGATGGCACGGCCGAAGGCCAGCCAGAGCTCGTCCTCGTCGGAGCGGTCGGTGCCTGGGGCGCTCAACGCAGCGGCAAGCTCGGGCCTGCCGGGTGCTCGGTCCAGGCCTTGAACGGACCGTGCGCGGGCCCCAGGTCGGCCGGGGTCCAGCGATCGATTGCGGCCAGCCCGGCCGCCAGCCGCCGACGAAGCTCGCTTGGCGCGGTCCGCCGGTCGTAGACTCCGACCTTCTCCGATCGCAGGCGGCGCGTCCGGCCCTCACGGTCATCGACCCACCAGGTGATGCTCACATCGAGCACATG
>VBEE01000054.1:3994-27739 GCA_005881715.1 Chloroflexota bacterium
GCTGTCGGGCGAAGTCTTCCAGCGTCGGGGCCACCGCCCGGAACGCGTCGATGATCTCGGTGGGGACGGGTGTCAACCGAGCCGGGGGCGCCATCGCGCCATTGTAGAGTTGAGTCAGTGGATCCGCCGGCAGTTGATGTCGTGTCGAAGATCTTCACGTCGGCGCGGACGATCGCGGTAGTGGGTCTCAGCCCGGATCCCCGCCGGCCCAGCCATGGCGTCGCTCGCTACCTGCAGCGGGTCGGCTATCGCATCATCCCGGTCAATCCTCACGTCAGCGAGGTTCTGGGCGAACGCGCTTTCCCTTCCTTGCGCGATGTGAAAGAGCCGGTCGACGTCGTCGACGTCTTTCGGCGCTCCGAATTCGTGGGGCCGATCGTCGACGAGGCCATCGCCATCAAGGCTGCCGCGGTCTGGTTGCAGGATGGCGTGGTCGACGAAGCGGCGGCCGAGCGGGCTCGGGCGGCAGGCCTCGATGTCGTCATGGACGACTGCATGATGCGGCGGCATGCCGCCGGTCGTTACTAGCTAAGAGCCTTTCTCGTTTGCATTCGGGCTTCCGCGATCTCTTCAGCGGCCCGTCGATGTGAAATCCGCTCCTGCCGGGCGCGCTCGAGCAGTTCGCGGGTGGTGCTCCGCAGCTGCCGGCTGGTCACCCCGAAAATCGACTCGAGGTTGGGCTCCAACCGCCTCTCGAGCAGACCGCAGAACAGGAACGCGGCCGCGGCATTGGCCACGAAATCCGGCAAGATCGTTACGCCGCGCCCCTCCAGCTGCGCCTCCGCCTCGGCCGTCACCGGATTGTTGGCCGCCTCGACCAGGAGCTTGCAGCGGATGTCCGCCTGGTTGTCCATTCGGATCGCGTTGCCGATGGCCGCCGGGATGATGATGTCCACCCGCTGCTGTAGCCAGGCTGGTTCCGGAGCGCAGCGGACACGCGCGGGTAACCGCTTGCGGTCGATCCGGCCGAATCGGTCGCGGATCGAGAGCAGGTGAGCGACATCCAGGCCGTCGTCATCGAGGACGGCTCCCTCGATGTCGGCGACCGCGATCAGCCGGACGCCTGCCCGGTCGAGATACCGCGCCGCGGCACCACCCACGTTGCCGAATCCTTGCAGCGCAACGCTGGCGCCGCCGAGAGCGAGACCCAGCACGCCCGCGGCCTCGATGGTGCACTCCGCCACGCCGTAGCCGGCCATCAACTCCGTGATGGGGACCCTCTCGCTGGTCAAGGCCAGCGCCTGCTTGACGCGAGCGAGGCCGGCCCCACCTTCGGCCTTGAACCCCGCCTGCAGCGGATGGGTGAGGCCGACGAGCTGGCAGGCTGCGATGATCTCGTCTTCGTGGGTCCCCAGGTCCGCGCCGGTCGCATAGCGCTCGGCGATGAAGGGGCGAATCGCGTCGATGAACCCGCGGAGGACGGTGGGTGCCTGCGGAGCGGCGGGATCGCAGTCGATTCCGGACTTCGCTCCACCGTACGGGATGTCAAGAACGGCCATCTTGTGCGACATGGTGCGGGCCAGGTCGGTGACCTCATCGAGCGTGACACCGGGACGCATCCGGATCCCGCCCGAGCACATCCCGTCGACCAGGCGATCAATCACCAACCAACCCCGGACGCCGGTGGCTTCGTCGTGCCACTCGCTTACCAGGTAAGGGGTCAGCGTCGCGACCTCAAAACACCCGTCCCCCGAGCGGGACCTCGTGAGTCGGCGCCAGCAGGACGACGCCCCCGTCGGCGTCCGGCACGCCCAGCACCAACACCTCGGATCGAACCGGTCCGATCTGGCGCGGCGGGAAGTTCGTCACCGCGATCACCAGCCGGCCGCGGAGATCCTCGGGCTGGTAATGCGCCGTGAGCTGGGCACTCGATCGGCGGATGCCGAGCGGGCCAAAGTCGATGCGCAGTTTGTAGGCCGGTTTGCGCGCCTGCGGAAACGACTCGGCCTCGAGGACCCGGCCGACGCGCATGTCGACGCGCGCGAAGTCCGCGAGATCGATGACGCCAGCCTCGGCCAACATCCCTAGTGTAGTGTGCCCAACGTATGCCGCTCACGCCTGAGGAGATGCGTGCGCTGTTCCCCATCACGCGGCGCTACGCCTACCTCGATCACGCGGCCATCGCTCCTCTGGCAACGCCGGTGCGCTCGACCATGGAGGTGTTTCTCACGCGGCAGTCCGAGGAGCCCTTCGAGCGCGAGCACTGGGAGCGGCTGCGCGGCCAGGTGCGCAACCGGGTCGCCGAGCTGGTAGCGACCAGGCCGGAGTCCATCGCGTTCATCAAGAACACCACCACCGGTCTGGGATTGGTGGCGGCCGGCCTCGACTGGGAGTCGGGCGACAACGTCGTCGGGGTTGATCGCGAGTTCCCCGCCAACATCTATCCCTGGATGGACCTGCGCCGCAAGGGTGTTGAGCTCCGCCTGTACCGCCCCACCAATGGACGGATCGAGGTGGGGGCCATCAGCCGGCTGTGCGATCAACGGACGCGGGTGCTGGCCGTCAGCGCGGTCCAGTTCTGGAATGGTTTTCGCGTGGACCTCAGCGCGCTCTGCGCGGCGCTTCGCGGGAAGGATGTGCTCCTGATTGTCGATGCCATCCAGGCCGTGGGCGCCCTGCGGATCAATCTGGCGGAGTTCCCAGTCGACTACCTTTGCGCCGGCGCCCAGAAATGGTTGCTCGGACCGATCGGTGCCGGCTTTGCCTACGTCGGTCCGCGCATGCTGGAGCGGCTGCACCCGGCAATCATCGGCACCGACAGCGTGGTGCGCGACGAGGAGTACTTCGACTACGAGCTCACGCTGAAGCCCGATGCCCGCCGCTTCGAAGAAGCGTCGCCCAACTATCCGGGCATCCTGGGTATGGGGGCCGCGGTCAACCTGTTGCTTCGCGCTGGTCCAGCGGCCGTCGAAGAGGCCGTCCTTCGGCTCGCAGACCGCTTACGCGAGGAACTGCCCCGCCGCGGTTACGAGCTGCTGTTCAGTCCCGGCCGGCCGAGCGAACGTTCGGGCATCGTTTCGTTCCGCCATCCGCGGATGGTGCCGGTCGAGCTGCATGGCCGTCTGCGGGACGCGGGCATCATCATCTCCTTGCGTGGCGACTTCCTGCGCGCCTCGCCCCACTACTACAACAGCGACACCGACATCGATCGCCTGCTGGAGGCGCTGCCACAGTGACCTTCTGGCAAAAGGTCAAACGCGAGCTGGGCCGCGAGACGCAGCCGGTGGACACCGTGGTCCGGTTGATCATTCTGGAGCGGGGGATCCGCGGCACGCTGGTGGCGGTGCTCGGCGTCGCCTTGCTCACGAGCAGCCGGGGCATCGTCGGCCTGGTCCGGGGTTGGGTGGCCGAACTGAACGTCAATCCGGAGCGGCGGCTGATCCCCAGAGTGGTGTCGGCGGTGTTGCGGCCGATTGGCGAATTTTCCTCTCGAACCGTGCTGCTCATCGGCATCGGCGCGATCCTCTTCGGCGCCCTCGAGCTAACCGAAGCCGTCGGCCTGGCGCGGCGCCGACGGTGGGCCGAATACCTGACCGTGATCGCCGGCTGCATCGGCATCCCGTTCGAGATCATGGAGGTGCTTCGTCGCCAGACGCCGGTGCGGATCAGCATCTTGCTGATCAACGTGGCGATCGTGATCTACCTCGCCTGGCAGAAACATCTTTTCGGTCTGCGCGGCGGCGTCGCGACTGAGACCGAGAAAAGCTAGAGCTGACGCTCCGAGCGCCTGTTGTTCAGCCCCGCGGGATGTCGCGCCCAGTTGGCCGGTACTCAACCAGCAGCACCCGACCATCCAGAGCCCGGTGGTCGACCAACTCGAGATCGGCCGACGTGGCGTCCGCGAAGGCCGGCTCCCGGCCTGACGCCCCCACGAGCAGAGGAAACGTCATCAACCTCAGTCGGTCGACAAGGCCCGCACTGAGAAGTTGTCGAGCAACCGACAGGCTTCCCATCGTGCGGAGTGGGACATCGCTGTCGCCCTTGAGCCGACTGACCTCAGTGATGAGATCGTCACGACAAATGCGCGTGTTCGGCCACGACACCGTCTTCAAGGTTGCCGAGAACACCACCTTGCTCAACTCGGTCGTCCAGTGCCAGGAGGCATCACGCGCCTGCTGAGGGAGACCCGCAAGGGCCTCGTAGGTGCGTCGCCCAAGGATAACCAGTTGCGGCAGGGCCAACTCGGTAGTGATCCACTCCTCCAGTTCGGGGCCGAAGTATCCGAAATAGCCGGGCGAGGTTGCGCCCCCGGCCCACCCATCGACCGAGACGAACATGTCAACCGTCAGCGTCTGCATATCCGTCCGTTCGAGGAACTCGGGAGCGCCGCTAGCGCTTGGAGCCGGACGCGCTGAGCGGGATGCCAACGCCGGAGACACCAAGCGGGCCGGCGTGTCGAGTCAGCATGCCGACCAGGAACCCCAGCACGCGATCCGCCGATGGGCCTTCCGAGATGGTGGCGAGCAGCGCCGGCTCCGGATTCCGAAAGGCGCCGAGAGCCCCTGCCCGAGCGGCCCGGCTGAAGGTCGGCGTGCCGGCGGGGACGAAGGTCACCCGGATCTTGGTGTAGCGATCACCGGAGTGAACCAGGGTAAACGGCGCCTTCTTATGCACCTGCCAGGCGCGAATTTCTTCATTCTTTAAACGACGCTGGAGGGTAGCGATCAGCTTCTTGCCGCCCGGATCACGGTCAGCGTAGATCGCGACCTGCACGCCGCCATGATAGCGACTTGGCTTAGGTCTTGCCCAGATTTTCGAAGAAGCGCCGCATCGCCGCCCGGACCGGTTGCGGGCTCGGGACCCGGCTGCCGGCCTCGGCGGCCGCGGGCTGGCCCCGCAGAGCACGGAGCTCCGCGCGGTTCTGTTGCCAGACCACCCAGACGCGCTGGACCGCAGTGAAGTTCGTGCCGACTGCCAGGACGAGCAGGGCCACCGTCAGCGGGGTCCAGCCGCCAATCTTGAGCCCCACCGATTCCAGCAGCAGGCCGGCGACGATGATGACCACCCGCTCCGGTCGAGCCAGGATGCCCACATCGCAGGTGAAGCCCAGACTCTGGGCGCGAGCGCGAACGTAGCTGACCAGGAACGATCCTGCGAGGGCGATCAGCACGATGATCGGCCGAAGCCCATCATGCTGATCGAGGAAGTAGATCAGGATTCCCAGATAGACGACGCCTTCCGAATAACGATCGACCGTGGAGTCAAGGAACGCCCCGTATCGGTAGACCTTGCCGGACGCGCGGGCGAGGGCGCCATCGAAAATATCGAAGAGCCCGGCGAACGCGAGGACCACGCCACCCACCAGGAGGTCGCCCATCGCCACCAGCAGTGCCCCGACGGCGGTGATTACCAGGCCGAAGAGGGTGAGCATGTTGGGCGTGATCGGCGAGTCACGAAACACGCCGACGAGCCGCTCGGCCCACCGCCGCACCCAGGCCTGGAATTTCTGGGTAAACATCAGCGCGGACTCAGGCTCGGCTCCAGCCGAACCGCTGGCGCCGGTTGAGCCAGATCGATCGCCCGCTTGTAGACATCGGCTACCTGGTCGATCACGCGCTCCCAGTCGTACTGGCGCGCCTGCGCCAGTCCGGCGGTCCCCATCTCCTGGCGCAGCGCCGAGTTGTTGATCAGCGTTTGCAGCGCGTAGGCGAGCTGCCGGCGGCTCTTGCGCTCGACCAGCAAGCCTTCCCGCCCGTGGGTCACGACTTCCCGGAAGCCATCGATGCTGGTGGCGACGATGGGCTTCCCGGATGCCATCGCCTCGAGGAGCACGATCCCGAAGCTCTCATCCCCGGTCGCCGGTGAGCAGAAGATATCGCAGCTGGCGTAATAGCGCGGCAATTCCGACGCGGGAACATAGCCGGCCATCACCACGTCATCCAGCTGCTTGCGCGCGACGAAGTTGTTGTACCAGCGGCGCAGCGGTCCGTCGCCGACAATGATCAAGCGCAGCTTCGGATACTGAGGCTTGAGCTGGGCAAAGGCCCGCAGCAAATATCCAAGGCCCTTGCGATACTCCAGCCGGCCAACGAACAGCAGGTTGCACATGCCGTCACGCAGCTCGGGATACGGCGGCTGGTTCTGGAAGCGGCTGAGGTCGATCCCGTTGGGGATGACGCGATAGTCACCCGGGAAGTAATGCCGGACGAACTCGCGCGCGGGGTTGGATACCGCGATTCGGGCGTGCAGCCTGCGGACATATCGTTTGAGCAGCGGCTTGCCGTAGTAGTAGCCCACGTTCGAGCGGGCGAAGGCGTGGAACGTACCGACGTTGCAGGTCTTGGAGAAGCGCAGCGCAGTGATCGGTAAAACCGGCATCAAGGGCTCGTGGTAGTGGATCACGTCGAAGCCGCCGTCCCGGACGTAATGCTTGATCCGGTTCGTCAGATGCAGGCTGACCGTGATGCGAGCTACCGAGCCGTGCATCGGGATAGGAAAGGGCCGGCCTACGCGGATGAAGTCGTGGTCCGCCTCGGCGAGCTCGCGATCGGAACACGGGGCAAAGACCGTGACCTCGTGGCCACGCCGCCGCAGCCCGGCCGCCAGGTGACGAACGTGCTCGGTGACCCCACCCGGATGCGCGTAGTCATACGCCGACACCAGGCCGATCTTCATGCCGGCTATCCCCTGGCGAATGCCCGGACGGCGGACCGTCCCATACGAGCCCAGTTGCGGCCGATCCGCTGAAATTTCAGTTGCGCGATGCGGCGGTGCGTCAGGAAATCCCAGTACTCGCCAAACGCCTTGGTCTGGCTTGCCAGGATGGCCTTCTGCATGTCCTGGGCGGTTTTGCCTGGAAAGGTCGTGTACCCGGTCCCGATCCCCTCCAGGTGATGGCTGTCGGAGCAACCGACCTCCGGCAGGTGGAACCGGCTTTTGTTCAGACGGTGGATTTTGGCCGCGCAGGTCCGTCCGGCCACCGACGGGTTGAAGGTCTCGACCGCGTCGAAATAGATCTCCGGAGAGCCGTTGCGCATGATGCCGTCGAAGGAGCGGAAGCCGATGCTGCGGGTGAGCATCGAGAACGGATGCACAGCGATCGCCAGTCCGCCCTGCTCGTGGATCTTGCCGATGGTCCAGTCGAGCGGGCGCCACATGGGAATGGGCTTATCGATGAAGAGGGCCAGCAGGTGGCCGTGCAGGGTGGTGATCTCGCAGCCGGCAACCACATCGAACCGATACTCGTTGGCCAGCTCCAGGGCCTCGTAGCTGCCGGTGAGGCGGTCATGATCGGTGATGGCGATCACGTCCAGGTCCGTGCGATCCCGGATGTAGTTCAGCACCTCCCGTACGGTGGCCGTCCCATCGTTCAGGGATGTGTGCATGTGGAAGTCGGCTTTGCCCACGAAATCCTCCTTAATCGCCCACAGCGGCCTGCGCCGGCGGTGACGGAATGGTGACGACTGGGACGATAGGCTTCTCCGGCCAGATCGGCTCGAGCACGTGCCACTGGTCCGGATACCTCTTTATATACCGTTCAAACGTCGCCAGGATCTGTTCCATGGCAGCTCGAACATCGGCCACATGATCTTCACTCCGGGTGAGGAACAACGGCGGCTCGCCGACGGCGACGTAGGCGTCATTGTGGTCGCGGATGCAGAACGCCGGCAGGATAGGCGCTCCTGTCTTGAGGGCGATCTCAACCGGGCCGGTGGGGAATGATGTCGGGCGCCCGAAGAAGGTGAAGCGCTGTCCGGTATTCAGGATGTCGCGGTCCATGGCCAGCACCACCATCCGGTGCTCCTTGAGCATCCGCATGATGTCGCGCGCCCCGGTTCGGCTCAGTGGAATGACCCGGATGTTCATTCGCGAGCGAAGCGCGGAAACGTGGTCGAAAAGACGGCGCGGCTCGATCTGCTCCACCATGATGCCGATCTCGCCGAAGGAAGCGGCCCAGCTGGCGGCGGCCAGCTCCCACGATCCCATGTGCGGCGCCACCACGATAACGCCCAGCCCGCGCGCCATGGCGGCGTCCAGGTTCTCCAGGCCGATGGGGGTTAACAGGCTGCCCAGCCGGCGGCGATCCGTCCGTGGAATCTTGAAGAAGTCGATCCAGGCCTTGGTGTAGTTCAACCAGTTCCGCCAGGCCAGCTTGCGGAGCTGCGGCGGCGCCATTTCGGGAAGCACGTGCCGGAGATTCGATTCCAGGGCGCGCCGCTGGCGGCCGAGGAGCGGGAAGGCGAGGGTGCTGATGATGACGCCGATGGCATACGCGAGCCGGCGCGGCAGGCGGGCAATGGCGCCTTCGATCAGCCGGAAACCGATGTAAGTGATCACGAAGGATCGAGCACAGGTTGCATCGGTGAGCCGGGACTCTGCGGCGCGTCCAGCCGCCAGACGGGCAGGAAGACGAGCCACTGGTCGGGTTCCCGGCGGATGATGCGCTCGAAGAATTGCACGATCCGTTCGGTGGTCAGCTGAATGTCGCGTTGGGTGTCGCCGGTGCGGCTGACCTCGATCTGCTCCTCAATTTCGGCAATGTAGAGGTTGTCGGGCTGGCGCCGGATCCAGACGGGGAGAATCGGCGCCCCGGTCTTCAAGGCGATCGTCGCCGGGCCGGCCGGGAAGATCGCGGGCCGATTGAAGAAGGGCACCCGGACGCCACGGTCACCACTGTACAGGTCGCTGGCTAGCGCGACTAACTCGTTTCGGCCCAATGCCCGAAGGATTTGGCGGAGGCTGCTGGGCCCCAGCCGAATCATTTTCATCCCGATCCGTTCGCGCGAAGCGATCACGAGCTCGTTGAGCCCACCGCTGGGCAGCTCATTGGTCACCGCGCTGATCGGGTAGCCATAGACGGCTGAGGCGGCGGCAAGGATGTCCCAGTTCGAAACGTGGGCGGTCACTACCACGGCCCCCTTCCCTTCGGCCAGTACCCGATCGATCCGCTCCACCCCTTGCGGGCGGACCATCCGGCGGATTTCCTCGGGCTTGAGCGAGTACATCAGCATGAAGTCGGCGAACATCTTGAAGTAATTCCCGAAGGCGTGTCGCGCCGTGCGCCTTACCTGCGGGTCGTTCCAGGGCAGGCCCAGGACCTGTCCGAAATTCTCGAACGCTACCCGCCGGCGGCGCGGCATCAGGAAAAAGGCGCAGCGTCCGGTCAGCGCGGCCAGCGGATATCGAACGCCCGGCGGGAGCGCCCGCATGACCCAGTTCCCGAGCCTGAACAGGGGAGGCAGGATCATCAGCGGCGCGCGGTCGCTTCAGGCACAGTCGTCGCCGCCCCCGTCCGCGCCGTCGTGTCGCCGTTCGCCGCGGTCCCGGCGATGAACGCCTCGGTCAGCTGGTGGGCTACCCCGTCGGTGTACTGCGCCGGCGGTGACTTCATGAAGTAGGACGATGGAGCCTCCAGCGCCCCCCCGAGCTTACGGTCGAGCCCGAGCTTGCAGCAGCGGATGGCGTCGATCACGACGCCGGCCGAGTTCGGCGAATCCCAGACTTCCAGCTTGAGCTCGACGTTCAACGGGACATCTCCGAAGGAGCGCCCCTCCAGGCGGATGTAGGCCCACTTGCGGTCACCCAGCCAGGGGACGTAATCCGAGGGGCCAATATGAATGTTGTCCGCGCCGATATCGGCCTTGAGCTGCGACTTCACGCTGTTGGTCTTGGAGATTTTTTTCGAGATGAGCCGCTCCCGCTCCAGCATGTTGAGGAAATCGGTGTTACCGCCGAAGTTCAGCTGATAGGTCCGCTCCAACTTGACGCCGCGATCCTCGAACAACCGGGTCAGGATACGATGCACGATGGTCGCGCCGACCTGCGACTTGATGTCGTCGCCGATGATGGGGATGCCGCGCTTCTCGAAGCGTCCCCGCCAGTATGGCTCCCGGGCTAAGAAGACGGGCATACAGTTGACGAAGGCGCAGCCCGCCTCGAGTACCTGTTCCGCGTACCACTTCACGGCCTCTTCGCTTCCGACCGGGAGGTAGTTGACCACCACGTCGGTCTTCGTGTCCTTCAGGATGCCGACGATGTCGGCGGTCGGGCCGGGAGCCTTGGTGATGATCTCGGAGAGGTATTTGCCCAACCCATCGTGGGTCATCCCCCGCTCGACCCTCACGCCGAGATGCGGCACGTCGGCGAACTTGACAGTGTTGTTATGGCCGGCAAAGATCGCGTCGGCGAGGTCCTTGCCGACCTTGTCCTTGTCGATGTCGAAGGCTGCCGAGAATTCGATGTCCCGGATGTGGTAACCGCCGAGGTCGACGTGCATCAAGCCCGGGATGGACGCCCCGGGCTTCGCGTCCCGGTAGTACTCGACGCCCTGCACCAGCGACGAGGCGCAGTTGCCCACCCCAAGGATCGCTACCCGTACCTTCCGTCGCGACCGGCTGTCCGAGCGGACGACCGTTGCTCGGGCGGCTCGACCGTTCTGCTTACCGCCGTTCTTTTCTGCCATCGCTTCTTACACCTCGCTCCATTCATGCTGCAGCGCCCGAACCCGCGGTCGGGGCGCGATCAGGGTCGACAGTTCTCGATGAAAAGCGTTCAGGCCTTCCCGGTTGAGTGAGTACAGGACGGTACGCCCTACTCGGTGGGCGCGGACCAGCTGACCGCGGCGCAGCATCCGCAGGTGCCAGCTGAGGCGGGGCTGACTGACGCCGATCGCATCGGCCAGTTCCTGCACGGTGATCTCCGGGATGCCGGCGAGGAACTGCAGGATCCGTAACCGGGTCACACTCGCCAGCGCCTGGTAGTGCGCGCGGAACTCTCGAAGCGATGGGTTAACCAGCATGGCGGAGGAGCTCATATAAAGGAAACTTTATGGATTATAGCAACCCTGCGCCATGGCTCGGGAGAGTGGGCCCTAGCTCAGCAGGTCCCGGGGCAGGCGCGGGCGAACTCGCAGTCGGCCGCATAGCGGCATTCGTTGATGCCCTTCAGGCCCTTGGCGACGACGGCCTGGAGCTCCCGGATCTTGTTCTGTTTGTCGGTTTCTTCGGCATCCATCGAAGTGGTGCTATGACGTGTGCGGCGACGGGAATGCGGACGATGCCTACAAGTTGACAGCTTCGCTGTCGGAAACGCCCACAGCATAGGAATGACTTCCTTCCACCGTCAAGGAAAGACTTGTTAAGGTGGGCGGCATGCCAGCGTCGCGTATTCGTCGATCCGCGGGGTCGGCCCCAGCAATTGCGCGAGGCTTTGCGGCGATGGCCGGACACGAGCGGGCGCTGACCATCCTCCGAGCCCACCAGCGTGCCGGTCGCCTGGCTCACGCATACTGCCTGACCGGCGAGGAGGGCATAGGCAAGACCGCCCTCGCCAGGGCGCTCGCGGAGGAGTTGCTGCTCGGTGAGGGGCAGCCGCGCCGCCTCGAAGTCCATCCCGATTTCTGGTCGGATGACCGGCCGGAAGCGATCAGCATCGACGAAATCCGGTTTCATCCGGAGCGGGGGGCGCAGGCCCACGACCAATCGCTCCAGCAGTTCCTGAGCCTCAAGCCCTTCGTCGCACCCTTGCGGGTCGCCTTGTTGGCAAATGCCGAGCGGATGACCGAAGCCGCGCAGAACTGTCTGCTCAAGACGCTCGAGGAGCCGCCTCCCAACACCGTGCTGATCCTGACCACGGCGTATGCCGACCACTTGCTTCCCACATGCCTTTCACGGTGCCAGGTCATCGCGCTATCGCCGGTGGGACGGTCGGCCGTGGTTGACTTCATCGCATCGCGCCATGGAAATCGCGAGGACGCAGAAGCCCTCGCCAGCGTCGCCCACGGACGCCCCGGCTGGGCGCTGCGGGCCCTGACCGATCGGGAATGGGCGCTCAGGATGGACCGATGGGCTGAGGAGCTTGCCGCCCTGGCCTTCGAGGACGTCGACGGGGTGCTCAGCTACGCCGCGCGCTTCGGGCAGGGGCCTCAGGCGGAGATGCGACTCGTCGCGGCCGACGCACTCCGTGGCTTCACCGCGTTCCTGCGCGATGCGATGCTCCACCAGGCGGATCTGTTGAGCACCATGCCGGAGACCAGGAAAGCGGCCCTGGAAGCCTGGGTCAAGGGGGTGCCCCCGGATCATGTGCGGGCGTCGCTCGCCGCTGCTCAGCGAACCCAGTTGCTGATCGATGAGAATGTGAATCCTCGCCTCGCCATGGAAGTCATGCTGCTCGACCTGCGCGTTCGGCGGCCCGCGTGAGTCGGGTCTTCGTCACCCTGCCGCTGCCGTCGCCCGGAATCGACATGCTGCGGGAACGCTTCGAGGTGACGATGCTGGAGGCGGAGGGTATGCCGTCCGAGACGCTGAAGCGGCACATTGCCGACACTGACCCGATCGGCATCGTCGGCATGGTCAACGTGCCTATCACCGACGAGATCATGGCGGCCGCGCCACATTTGCGGGTGGTGGCCAATTACGCGGTCGGCTACAACAACGTGGAACTCGCAGCCGCCACTCGCCGGGGCGTGCTGGTAACGAATACCCCCGGCGTGTTGACCGAGGCCACCGCCGACCTGGCCTTCGCCCTGCTACTCGGGGTTGCTCGTCGTGTTGTGGAATCGGACCGATTCCTCCGCGAGGGCAAATTCAAAGGATGGAAAGCTGACCTGCTGTTAGGCAGCGATGTCTACGGCCGGGTGCTGGGCATCATTGGGTTTGGCCGGATCGGACAGGCCCTGGCGCGTCGCGGGCTGGGCTTCAACATGTCGATCCTCTACTCGGATGCGCGACGGGTGAGCCCCGAGGTGGAGTCGCAACTGCGCGCCCAGTACGTCCCCCTCGACGAACTGTTGCGAAAGGCTGACTACGTCAGCATCCACGCCGACCTGAATGACCAGACTCGGCACCTGATCGGCGAGCGCGAGTTGAAGTTGATGGGGCCGGAGCATTATCTGATCAACGCCGCGCGTGGGCCGATCGTCGACGAAAAAGCCCTGGTCCGGGCGCTCAAGGAAGGATGGATCAAAGGAGCGGGGCTCGACGTCTACGAGCACGAGCCCAAGACCGAGCCGGGCTTGACCGATTGCTGGAATGCGGTCCTGCTCCCACACCTCGGAAGCGCCACCGTCACGGCTCGGGCCGCTATGGCTGAGACGGCAGCGAAGAACCTGATCGCCGCGGTTGAAGGGCAGACTCCACCCAACCTGGTCAACCCCGAAGCGCTCGCCGTCCGGCGCTAGGTGGCGATCCGGCTGCTGGCCATCGACCTCGATGGCACGCTGGTCAATCACCAGTTGGAGATGGATTCGCGCGACGTGGCCGCGGTCAAAGCTGCGGCGGCGGCCGGCGTCACCGTGGTCCTGGCGACAGGCCGGATGTTCAAGTCCTCGCTTCGCTATGCGGAGCCACTCGGACTTAAGGGTCCGATCATCAATTACCAGGGGGCCGTGGTTCGCGAGATCGCCAGCGGCGAGGTCTGGTATCGGTGCGAGCTGTCGGTTGAAATGCAGCAGCGGGTACTGGCATTTGCCGAGCCGCGGGACTGGCACGTCAACGCCTATGTGAACGAGGTCGTCTATACCGCGCGAGCGCGGCCCGAAGCGGACCTCTACGCGCGCGTCGCGATGGTCCCCTATGAGGTGGTCGGTCCTTTGTCGAAGTGGGTACGGCAGGACTCGACCAAGATGGTGCTCGTCGATCTTGACCCGACGGAGGTACCGGCGCGAATGGCCGAGTTGGGGGCATGGATGGGAGACGTGGCTCGTGTGACGCGGTCTTTAGATTGGTTCGTCGAAGTCGTCAATCCTCAGGTGTCAAAGGCCAAGGCATTGGCGATGGTTGCCGACCGCCTGCGCATTCCGCAGGCCAGTGTCTGCGCCATCGGCGACAACCTCAACGATGAGGACATGGTCACCTGGGCTGGGTTCGGGGTCGCCATGGGTAACGCGCCGGCGGCGCTCAAGCAGGTGGCCATATACGTGACTGGCAGTATCAACGAGGCGGGCGTTTCCCAGGTAATCGAGCGCTTCGTAATGGGCAAAGAGGACACGCTCGTCCGCGCCTAGCCCGTTATCAACCTTATATATACTGGGCTTCCGCGGCCCCGTGGTGTAGCGGTCTAACATGCCTCCCTGTCACGGAGGAGATCGGCGGTTCGAATCCGCTCGGGGTCGCCAAATACCGACGCTATAGCATGAGATTAGCGTAGTGGTATCCGCGCATGATTCCGGGCCAATCTAGCCTCGCGGCAGGCAATGTAGAACCGTGATGAAGCCAGATCTGGAAACGGTCAGCGGTGCGCCTATGAGTGACTCCGAATCGCCTGCCCCGCTTATCGGCTCGCCACTCACAGAGCGCTTACTTGGCCAGCTCGGTTCACCCCGCTGGTTGTGGATTGTGCTATGGGGACTTGTCCCAATCGTCCAAACCCTGATGGTCGCTGTCGTTTTCAAGCTATCGGGTAAATCGATCGGCAGTATCCCAGCTTTGCTGATCCCGCAGGCGGTGTTGGCGTACGTTGTCATCTTGCTTCTGTGGGGTCTGGCTCGCCTGCTACGCCAGGCCCGCGACCTTCGGCCCGACCTGATGAGACTGACCGACCGGCAACACGAGCGCGACACGATGCCAAACATCTCGAGCGCACTGGCGCCGATCCTGCTGACGACCGCGCTGGCGGCGGCCAATACGGCTGTCAACTGGATCGATAGCGGACCCTGGCTGGCCCTAGCCAATTTGCCGTTTCTGGCCCTAACTCTCCTGCCGATCATGACGTTCGTCTACACCTATCTCGCGTTGCTGGTGGGCCTCCATCGGCTCGGACGTCATCGATTGGCGCTCGATCCGTTTCCCCACGATCGGAGCCTGGGCGTCGCCCCGGTGGGCTCGCTGGCTTTCACCGGCTTTGGGTTGCTATTCGCCGCCGCGATTCCAATCATCCTGAGCAGCAGCGAGTCAGCCGTCACTGTGTTGGAGAGTTACGCCGTTCTCGGCGTAAGCGTGCTGTTCTTTTTCCTATCGATGTTGCGATTACATCGCCAGATGTCAGAAGCGAAGGCAAAGAACCTGCAACAAGCCCGGGCTTTGTACGCCTCGGCCTACGAGCCACTACGAACGAGCGCGACGCTCGAGACGCTTGAGTCCCAGGCGTCGGTGCTGGCCGCGGCGCAAGCATTAGAAGAGCGCGCGGCTAGCATTCTGACATGGCCGATCGGCGATCAACTGATGGGGATCCTCATTTTCATTGTGGCCGGCGTTGCGAGCGGCGTCATCGTTCGCCTCGCCTTTCTGGCGGCGAAGCTCTGATCTGAGTGTTCGCTGGAAGGCACAAGGAGTTGAAGATCAGCCGGCCAACGCCGCCTCGCAAAGCTCCACTTGAGTTCGAGTCCGAGCTTTCCGAGCTCGTCAATTCGGTGATGAAGCAATCCCAGGCGCCCGGGCTCGCCCTTGGTCTTTTCGCTCCCGGCGAAGAAGTCCTACTCGGCTTCGGCATCACCAGCGTTGAGAACCCGCTGCCGGTCGATCCCAACACCGTCTTCGTGGCCGCCTCCATCACTAAGACCTGTGTGGCCACGACCGCGATGTGCTTGGTCGACCGCGGCCGGCTCGACCTTGACGAACCCGTTCGTACCTACCTACCCGACCTGCGCCTTGCCGACGAACGCGTGGCCGCCGCGGTGACCCTGCGCCATCTTCTGACCCACCGGGCAGGTTGGGTCGGCGACGAATTCCAGGAAAGCGACTTCGGGCAGGGCGACGATGCGCTAGCACGCGCCATCGCGACGTTCGGCAACCGGCCGCAGATCTTGCCGCTTGGCTCGCTCTGGTCGTACAACAACTCGGGGTTCTGGCTGGCTGGACGGGTCATCGAGATTGTGACCGGGAAGAGCCTCGAGTCCGCAATCACGGGAATCATCTTCCGGCCGCTGGGGATGACTAACTCGTTCTTCTTTGAAGCCGATGCGATAACGCGGCGGTGTGCCGTTGGGCACGTAGTCGGGGAAACCGGCGAGCTGGTCGTCGCGCGTCCCTGGTCAACACCACGCGCCTCTCACGCTGCAGGCGGGATGCTCACCACGATCGCCGACCTGATGACCTACGCACGATTCCATTTGGGCGACGGCCGCGCTGCCGATGGCATGCGGGTGCTGAGCACTGAGGCTCTTCATTCCATGCGCGTGCCTCTGTTCCCTGGTGCTGGGCCCGAGTGGGCCGGCCTCGGCTGGGTCGTCCGCGAGATCGTCGGGCACCGCGTCTTGTCTCACGGCGGAGATTGGAACGGTCAAGAGACGCTTCTGACCCTCGTGCCTGATCGTGGCGTCGCTGTAGCCACGCTTGCCAACGGTGGCCTTGCCCGCATGGCAAACAACGCGATCGCAATGTGGGCGTTGCGGCGCTATCTCGGGGCGGCAGACACAGAGCCGGTTCCTGTCGACGTCAGTGACGATCGACTTGATGCCTTGGCCGGCCGCTACACGCTGCCCGGCACGACGATCGAAATCGTCCGCCGCGAAGCGCGCCTGGGAATCAAGTACCGGTCAGCTCCGGTCTCGGGAATCTACAACCCACGTGTCCCCGAGATGCCTGCTGCGCTTACGACCGACGGCCGCATTGTCCTCCTGGGCGGTCCATTCGGCGGCGTGACCGGGGACTTCCTTGCCGGGCCGGACGGCATCGTCGAGTGGATTCGGATTGGCGGACGTGTTTATCCGCGCGAAAGTTCGTCCCCGGAACTGGATTGTCACGCCCTGACGGTCGGGTGAGGGGATAACGACGACAACGCTACCGCTCCCCTCCACCACAGTGAGCCCCTCCAGCGCAACGTTGGGTTGGGCCAGGCATGCGGCGCTCGCAAGCCTGTGGTTCGGGTTCAACTTCCATTGGCTGCCAATCGGCTTCGTTCTGATCGAGAGCCAGCTTCGTGACCTCGTGCCGCACGATTCGTATGGCACTTATCTCGGGCTGATGGTCGGCGCGGGAGCCATCTTCGCGGTGGGCGTACCTCCACTCGTGGGTCAGCTGTCCGACTACTTCAACACGCCTTGGGGGCGACGGCGGCCGATCATCTTTGCATGCACCCTCCTCAACCTCGTCGGGCTGGGGCTCATGATGACGGCGCGCAGCTACAACCAGCTTTTTGTTGGGTATCTATGGATCCAGCTCTTCGCAAACGCGGCTGGCGCGGCCTACTCGGCGGTTATCCCTGATGTCGTTCCCGACCGTGAATTCGGCCGAGCCAGTGGCAATCTCGCTGTGATGAACATGCTCGGCGGGTTGGCGGGCGTCTTGACAACCTCGGTCCTGGCCGGCGCCAACCGACTGCTGTGGGCCTATGTCGTTATCGGCGCGGTTACGGTCTTGACGATGATCCCGGCGTTGGTTGCATCGCGTGGCGAGGGCATGACCCGGGTGGCGCGCGGGCCCCGGAGACCGTTGCTGGTGTCGGCCCGCAAGTTCGTCGCGCCGATTTGGAGCGGCGACTTCGGCTGGGTGATCTTTACCCGCCTCATGGCTACCGCTGCGATCACTATCGTTGCCTATTTCCTTTCTCCCTTCTTTCACGACATCGTGCGCGTTGACAATGCGGACCAGTTCACATCCAACTGGCTGCTTATCGTGTTCCTGGCGGCCATCCCATTCGGATTGACCGGCGGGTTGATCTCCGATCGACTGGGCCGCAAGATCTTCGTCTATCTGAGCGGTGCTGCTCAGAGCCTCGTCGCTCTGGTCTTCGTCGTCTTCTACCCGACGCAGATCCCTTTAGTGCTTGCCCTGGGAGCGGTATACGGCCTTGGGTATGGCCTGTACTTCGCGGTCGACTGGGCGCTAGCCTGCGACACGCTCCCTGACCGCTCCAAATCCGCCAAGGACATGGGCCTCTTCCACGTCGCTATGACTCTTCCTCAGACCATCGCGCCTGCCATCGGCGGCCTCTTGCTCGACTACTTCAACCGTATCTCGCCCGACTCAGGCTACCGCGCCGTCTTCGCTAGCGCGATCGTTTTCTTTGGGCTTGGAACGGTATTCGTGAGCCGGATCAAAAGCGTCCGGTAGTTGGCTGCGCGACTTCAGTTCCGGGGCGACGCCACCTTCCAGAGATATCCATCCGGATCGCTGAAATATCCGAAGTAGCCACCCCGCTTTGGTGTGTTCCCTTCCTTCACGATCTTCGCGCCGGTGGCGACCGAGATTCCCGCGGCGCTTAAGCCTCTGCGGCCGGCCGCTGGGCTCCTGGAGATTCAACTCAAGGGGTGGGGGCGCTGGTCAGAGGCGTTTGTGCCTCGTCTCGGCGCCGACCCGTGCTGCCTGGCGGCGGCGAGGTCTGGCTGCCGGGGCCATATAGCGCTCGGCCCACTCCCCGAGCCTGAGCAGGCTCGGGCCGATCGCGCGGCCACTCTCCGTCAGCTCGTAGACGACGCCGAGCGGAGGACCGTCAAGCACGGTCCGGTCGATCAGGCCGGCCTGGGCCAATTCGTTGAGACGGTCGGACAGCATGCGCTCGCTGATTCCCGGGATAGTCCGAGCCAGAACAGCAAAGCGGGCCGGACCCTGGAGCAGCAACCCGAGGATCACGCCGGACCAACGCTTTCCCAGCAGAGCGAAGACTCGCGTCAGACGGTCATCACACGCATGCGCGTGCTCCGTCGGATTGCGGTGCATGCGGGTCCAGTCTAGCGGGCGCCGTTGATTACTGTAGGAACTTGCGAAAAGTAAGCTCCGAGTGATAGGTTGGCAAAGGCAATCAAAATCGGAGGAGGCGCTGAATGGGGACCTGGAAGTTCGATCCGATGCACACCCAAGTCGAGTTTTCGGCGAAGCATCTCGGGATGATGACCGTTCGCGGTCACTTTGCCGAACTCACGGCATCCGGGGATCTCTACCCTGACCAGCCGGGACGCTCGTCCGTGACCGTGACCATCAATACCGCGAGCATCCGCACCCACAACGAGCAGCGGGACAACGACCTTCGGGCCTCCAACTTTCTGGAGGTCGACAAGTTTCCGACGATCACGTTCAAGAGCACCAAGGTCGAGCCGAAAAGTGCGGACCGGGGAACGCTGACCGGTGATCTGACGATCAAAGGCGTCACCCATCCGGTGACGCTCAATGTCGTGAAGTACGGCGAGTTCGACGATCCGATGATGGGCCATCGAATTGGTTACGCAGCGGAGACCAAGATCAATCGCAAGGACTTCGGCATGCGCTTCGACATGATGCTGGACGGCAAATTCGTGGTCAGCAACGATATCCAGATCAACATCGAGGGCGAGCTTGTCGAAGCCAAGGAGAAGGAACCGGCCGGCACGAGCGCGTGAGCGTCAATCCCGCCGAAATGGACGGGTTTGCCGGGTCAGACTAGCTGCGCCGATCGGCAGATGCTCAGGAAGCCGGCGAAACGGCGATTGACTGGGTTTCGGTCATCTGGGAACTCCCTGTCCCCAGACCAAAAGCGCCCGCCGCCGGAGACGGTAAGCCTTGAACTGATTCGGACATTGTGGAGCTGGAGGTGCCCGAGGCTTTGACCAGGCGCCCGGTCGAAACCGCCACCCAGCTCGTCATCGTGCCGGTCGTTGTGCCTTGGAGATGAACCACGGGATTGAAGCCCGGCGGCAATGAGAGGCCCGATGCGCCGGGCGGCGGGCTAAAGCCCGGCGGCGGCGTAGGCATTCCAGGTGGCGGGCTCGCGCTCGCCTCGGCCTGGGCTATTTGGTTGGCGTCGAGGCTCGTATCCATCGGCGCCTTGAAGCGGCTTTCGATCACGGCGACGCGTTCGCCATTGAGCGACTCAAAGCGAAGGAGCTGATTGTCCCAGGTAATCTGTCCGGCCGACCCACCGGAAGGACCCGGGATATTGGTCTCCTTCGTCCAGTGGTCCCCGGGCTTCACCGAGCCGGCAGGAAGAACAGGCACGATTCCCCCCAGAGGTCCGGGATTGGCAAACGGCAGGCCCGCTTGCATGGAGCCGAGCTGGTCCTCCCCCAGGCCGTTCACCGTCCCGTCCTTCGCGATCTGCACAGTGAACGCTGGAATAGAGCCAGGGATTGGCAACGAGGTTGTTCCAAGCTTTCCAGCGAGCTGGTCAACGGTGACTTTTACCGTGGCGACGCCTGCTGGATCGACGGACAGTACCTCATAGGTCTGGCGCATCGAGATGTCCATGGACATCGTCATGGCCATGCCCGGCTGAGCGCTCTTCATTGACCCAGAGGTATGAACGGTATACCGGTAGGTCGTCCCGGGAGCAAGGGACATCGCGAGCCTTACCTGTTGCGGATTCTGGCTCTGGGCGTGGGCGCCGCAGGCCGCCAAGATGACTGCTGCCGCGACGCAAATCGCGTTCCGCCCCCGCACGATCACATCATGGCCTCGCCGCCAGCGACTTGGCAACGATTCGTATTCGGGCCGAGTCCCGGCAGGGCTGGTTGAGACCGCGGATTCAACGGAAATTCATCGGTCATCCACTGGCGCTCATGAGCAAACGCCATGAGCTTGTTTGGCAGCCTGCTGCGCGAGGTTGTAGCCGGCCCAGCCGCCGTTTTGCGATTCCTGCCGCTGGCATAGCTGCTGACGCAGCTCGGTCTGCTGCCGCGGGTCAATTCGTGGTAGGGCTTTGAACAGATCCGGCACAGCATCGTCCGACAACCCTGCCAGATAGTCGGGATCAAGCAGGTGACTTGCGCTGCTCTGACTGGCATTGAACCGCACCACGAGTGCTTCAGGATTGACAATGTTCAGTGCGAAAAGTAATGCGAGTCCCGCGACTACAGCAGCGCCCGGGAACCAACGGCCGTCAACCTCGGCTCGGAGAGTGATGACCCCGAAAAGCGCGAATACGATGGCGATCCAGAACGCGAAGATGTGGCTGTACAGACGGAGCATGGTGAAGCCGTACGCCGTTTCGTAGAGGCTCAGTCGCTGGTGTGCAACCACGACGATGGCCATCGTGAGCACCACAGCGAGCTCGACAAGGACGGTGAAGAAAAAACGGAGACGTCCAGTTCGTGTGCCACTCAGGGTCGTGAGAACCATGAGCAGAGGAAGAGTGATAGCGGCCACGGCCAGGAGTTGAAAGAAGCCAGACCGAGCATAGTCCGCATAGGTCATATTGGCCGCGTGAAGTGCTTCGATGCCGCCGCCGAGTGTCGTAATAAGCTGGGCAGCTCCGAACGCCAGGAAGATCGCATCCACGACGACCAGGACGACGATAGCCTCCAGCGGATTGATCCGCCAATGCCGGCCCTCTCTCGCCGCAGTAGGGGCAGTTAGCGAGGTCCGAAGCAATCCGCCCATCACCCAGGCTCCTACGAACAGCCAGAAGACGTGCTCGATGATTGTTGCCGGGTCAATTTGGAGGTTGAAGAACGAAGCAAAGACCGGATCCGCTGAAGCGAGGAGAAAGCCGATTACGCCGGCCACCGGGATTGCAATGGCCAGACCTCGACCGATCTGTTTCACGACCGGCCGTTTGTCCCCGGTAAGTCTTGCTCCAGCCGCCGAAAGAGGCGCGGCGATGAAGGCTGCCGCATGTGCCATGTTGCTCGAGAGGCGGGCAATCCATTCCCTCGCCAGGGCCGACGAGACGCTGAATGGGCTTCCCTCAGAAGCAAGGACTGCGCCCAGAGACAGCAACCCTATCGTGACAATGAGGTCCGGCCATTGCAGCCAGGGACTGGCCCGCAGGGTTACCCACGGCGCCATCACGGACGCGGCAGCAAGTAGGAGTCGCGACCAGCCATTGCTCGGCCGTCCGGCGACAATCAACGCGCCCGCGGCGACCACCAGCGAAGCTGAGAACGCAACGCCAATGCCGCCTGACTGAATAGCCAGGTCGAAAAGCCAGGCGGCTGACCCGATTCCCAAGAGCACGGCAATATCGGCGGGCCGCATGAGGATCAACCGAGACGACCCGTGGCCGCGTGCCGATGTTTGCGCTGCCATTGGTGCCCGGAACCCAGCGTAGGGCTGTTTTAGTCGCCGAAGAAGTCATGGATCTCACGAATCAAGTCGTGACGATTGTCACGGCCGGTCTAGTTCAAAGCCAGCCCTTTTCCTGCGCCAGTCTGATCGCTTCGAGGCGCGTGCGTGCATGAAGTTTCTGGATGGCGAGCGAAAGATGATTTCGCACCGTTCCTTCGGATAGATGGAGGGCACGTGCGAGCTCCCCCGCAGTGGACCCAGAAGCGCTCATCGCCAGGATCTCTCGCTCGCGCGGCGTCAGTGGGTTTTCGCCCTCCTTCAGCGTCGCGACCGCAAGCTGCGGATCAATGACCCGCTCGCCAACGGCAGTGCGACGAATCGCATCAACTAATACTGAGGGCGACGCGTCCTTGAGGACGAATCCAACCGCGCCCTGATCTAAGGCCCGACGGAGGTACCCGGGGCGGCCAAAAACGGTCAGGATCAATACGTGGCAGCTTGGCAGGCGATCGTGTAGCTCGCCCGCCGCCGTAAGCCCATCCCTGCCGGGCATTTCGATGTCCAGCAGGGCAACGTCAGGCCGGGTATGAAGCGCAGCTGCCACAATTTCATTGCCGTTGCCAACTTGAGACACAACGTTTATGTCTTCATAGCGAGCGAGGATATCCGCTAGCGCCTGGCGCAGGAGCGCCTGATCCTCGGCGATGAGCACACGAATCATTGCTGGATGGGTACGTCGACGGTCAGTTGGAATCCGCCACCGGCGAGATCTTCTGTCGACAGCTGGCCGCCAAGTGGTTCAATCCGCTCCCGCAACCCCCGCAAGCCCTGGCCGGGGTCAAGGGTCTCCGAGCCTCGACCGTCGTCCAGAACCGTGAGTCGGAGGTGGCCGTCTTTGGTGGCAATGCTGATCGTGCACCGGGTGGCCCTGCTGTGCCGAAGAACGTTGGTCGCCCCTTCACGGACCGCCCAGGCGAGGGCGGCGTCTGTCGGCTGGGGTAGCTCCAGCGGCGGTGCAGTCACTTCACATCTGATTCCGGCTGCTTCCAGCGTTGCCCCGGCACTGGCCACCTCTTGCGAGAGAGTCGGTTGCCGGAAACCGGTGACGAGTTCGCGCATTGACTGAAGCGCGCTGCGAGCACTATCCATGACCTGGCGCAGGCGTCTACGGGTGCTCTCACTGGTGTCTGGGGGAAGCTCGAGCGAGACGAGCTCGCTCTGAAGGACCACGGTAGAGAGCGTCTGGCCCAGTTCATCGTGAAGATCACGCGCCAGCCTGAGCCTCTCTTCGTCCACGGCCAGCCGGCGGATTTCATCTCGCGCCAACTGAAGCTGAACGAAGTTCGCGATGTGACGACGGACTCCGACTGCGCCCAGCCCGAGCAAGATCATCACCACGACAACATCCGTGGCAACTGACATGTGCCCTCCGGCGAGGAGAATGACCGTCGCCGCAAGGCTCGCAACCAGGGCGACCGCGACGAGCCCGAACCGCCACGGGTAGGCGGCGCCGGCGACGACCGCGCAGTAGTAGTACGGGTAATAGAAAGGATACGAGCGATTGGGGTCGATCCAGGTGAACGCCGTCACCAGGGTTGTGAGCAGAACGAGAGCCACGGTCGCGCGGCGGTTATCGTCGCTGCCCGCGAGGCGGAGCCAGAACCACGCGTAGATGGCACAAATCGACGCGATCACAATCAGGGAAAGGACAAGCTCAGGCAGAGGGGTTGGTGTGCCGAAGAGATTGACCAGGTCCCGCTGGAGCAGGATGGCAAGGAAAGCCAACATCAAAAGACGTCCAGGCAGAAACCGGGTGGGAGCCAGCCTCACGCCCATAGGTTAGGGTTGTTTGGAACTATTCGCAGTGGCCTTTCCGGCTCGATATGGCAAACCTGTCGATCTGGGTGAGGTCTGTTCGTAGTGTGGTGAGAGGCGGGGAGTGCCCGCCAGTCAC
>VBEE01000011.1 GCA_005881715.1 Chloroflexota bacterium
CTCCTTCGGGGCCCGCTTCCCGGCTCGATACCTGGTCGCCCACTCCTCGTACGCGGTCTTGCGGCGAAGCGCCATCAACTGCCTCCTTGGGACGCTCGCTCCCCCAGGACCTCCTCGGCGAGCGTGTATGGGTTTAGTTTCCCATTCCGGTTGTCCCGGAGCCGCCGTCCCACCACGGTGTCGCCGTCGAGCAGGCGGCGGGCGTCCTCGCGAGCGCGTTCGGCCACCAGGGCGACGACTTCCTGTTTGACGCGCTCCTGCCTGCGGGAGGTGAGCGCGCCGCTTTCCTTGAGATAGGCCTGGTGCGAGAGGATCGCCTCCCAGGCCTTTGCGATCCCCTCCTCGTTCGCGGCGGACACCATGACGATGGGCGGCCGCCATGCCTGCTTCGGACCGAGAGCCATGGCGTCCTGGATCAACCGCCGCGTCTTCTCGGCGCCACCCAGGTCAACCTTGTTGATGACGAAAATATCGGCGATCTCCAGGATGCCGGCCTTGATCGTCTGGACGGCGTCGCCCGACTCGGGCATCAGCGTCAGGGTGACGCTGTCGCAGATGGTCGAGATCTCCAGCTCGGACTGCCCGACACCGACGGTTTCCACAAGAATCACGTCCCGTCCGTAGGCATCGAGCAGGTGGATCGCCTCCCGGGTGGCGGCAGCCAGCCCACCCAGATGACCGCGAGCCCCCATGCTGCGGATAAAGACGCCCCGATCGAGGGTGTGTCGGGACATCCGGATCCGATCGCCGAGAACAGCACCGCCCGTAAAGGGGCTGCTGGGGTCCACGGCGATCACGCCAACCGTTTGTCCCCGGTCGCGGATCACCTTGACGAGCGCGTCGGCCAGGGTGCTCTTGCCGGTTCCGGGCGCGCCGGTGAGCCCAACCAGGTAGGCCTTCCCGGTGTGGGGCTGTAACTCGGCCACCAGTTCCGTCGCCTGCGGGTCGCGATCTTCGGCCAGGCTGATCGCCCTCGCCAGCGCCCGCACATCACCGGAAAGCAGGGCCCCGGCCAAACTCATCTCGAACTCATCCTATCAGCCATCTTTCTGATCTTCCGACAGGAGAGGGCCTACGGTGCCGGGAAGGTTTTGAGGGTGAAATCCGAGCCCAGCAGGACGGTAACGCTGGGTCCGCTGGCCGGCGCCGCAGCCGGGACCACGACCCCGCCAAAGTAGCTCTGCAGCCAGGCCACGGTCGCTGCCGCACTGCCGCCGGAGCCGTCCAGGATTTGGGTCTGCGCCACACGCAGCCTGGTGGCCGGCCCCGGGCGGGCGTTCAATCCCTGCGCCTGCAGCAGGGACGCCATGATGCTGGCCGGCGTCCCGATTCCGTACGGCAGCCAGTAGCGGCCGCTTCCATCCTGGAGCTGGAAGGGCACTCGGGCCGCCAGCAGCGCCCGGTCAACCGGCGCCGCTGCCAGGTAACGATGCAGCGCGTCGTAGGTTGGATCGAGCGGTTGCAGGACATACTGGCCGCTGCTGTTGTAGCCGCTGCGCAGGAAATTCGACGTGTCGATCGCAATCCGCCGGATGTCCTCGTCCTTGAACTGCCCGGCCAGGTCGGCCAGCTGTCGCATCTGGGCGGGGCGCAGGTTGGTGCGCACGTTGTCCTGCAGCGCGCCGAGCAGCGAAAGCAGCCGGGGAATCGCGTTCAGCGAGAAGACGCGCTGCCGGACGGCCAGCATGATGAGCTGCTGGCGTCGCGAGCGGTCGAAATCGGAGGTGGACTCGCGGGAGCGGGCGTACTCCAACGCCCGCTCGCCGTCGAATTGCTGCCAACCGGAATCGAAGTGGACGTGCATCATTCCCGTGCTCTCGCCCCGCGGGTAGCGGCGGTCGTCGAGCGCCGTCGGCACGTTGAGTTGAACGCCGCCGAGGGCATCGACGACGTCGCGGAACGCCCTGAAATCGACGCCGACCCAGTAGTCGATCCGCTGCCCGATGACCTGCGAAACGGTGGCCGCCGCCAGGTCCCCGCCGCCGGTTGCGGTTTTCCAGTCGCTGCGCACGTTCGGATAATTCCGGCGATCGGTGCCGATCGCATAGGCGCTATTCAGCTTGCCCATCATGACCCGGTTGTTGGGGAGGGCGGGAATCTTGACCCAGAGATCACGGGGAAGCGAGACCATGGTCGCTTCGTGTGTTCCCGGGCGGATCGAGAGCACCATGATGGAGTCGGTCAGATAGGCGCCATCGTGTCCCGGCCCTCCGTATCCAAGCAGCAGGATGTTGATCCGCTGGTCGTGCTTGATCTTCCAGCCAAGAGAGCCCGGCTCGTCGGACTGGGCATGGACCAGCGTGATCAGGTCGGCAGGCTGGGCACGCGGGGCAATCGCGTGAATGGCCGACCAGACGCGGAACACGGCCAGCCCCGCGAAAAGGAGGGCCACTCCAGCGATCATGGCCATCGCGGCGCGGCCAGACGGCCAGACGCGCAGCGGGCCGAGCGCGGCGGACGCGCGCCGCCGGCGCGGTTGCGTTCCCAACTGAAACAGCCAGTCTAGCGAACGGGCAAGGGCCATCGAGGGTTGCGCGAGGACGCGAGCATCATTTGTGCGACCGTAAGATGGTCGCGATGCGGGCCAGTCCGGCGGTTCGAGGCGCGCGGGGCCCGTTCGTGCTGCCGGCGCGGCTGCTGTTAGTGGTAGCCGGTCTGCTGTCCGTTGCGCTGGGCAGCTTCAACCTCGTTCATGAGCTTCGCAGCACCAACGTCGACACCATCTACGTGGCGGTGGGCGGCCTGGTCAGCCTCATCTGGCTGGTCAGCCTGTATCTCGCCTGGCGTGGTTTTCGCCTGGCCGTGTTTGCGGCCGGTCTGATCGCCTTCATCGAATTCGGGGTGATCGCCGCGGGTCATTTCGTGACCGCACCCTGGGAGATCGATGTCTACGCGAAACACGAGGGGCTTGCGGTTGCCGCCGTCCTGGTCGCCCTGCTGCCGGCCTGTGCCTTGACCATGTTGGGCGCCATCGTCTCCTGGAGCCACCCGCGGGGACGCCTCGGGCAACTCGAGACGCTGCCCATCCTTCTTGTGGCCCTCCTGGGCGCGATTCTGGCTGTCCTGCACACCACCGACAACGTCGGCCGCAAGGACTTTGGGAGCGCCACTCCGGAAGACGGGGCGTTCGCTGCCGCCGTCGCGATCATCCTCTGGCTGGTGGGGGCGCTGTGGCTCGCTCGCGCCCGCCGGACGGGCGCCCTCCTGATCATGCTGGGGACCTTCATCCTGGCCGATGGCTTCATCACGCTGCATCTGCTGGGTGGGACGGCGGTGAGCGGCATCGCGTCGCTGAGCGGAGTTGTCTGGGCCGGCATCGCAGTCGGCATGGCAACCCTGGCCGTTGCCTCATTCGTCGCGGCGCTGACGTTTCTGGTGGCTGCGCTGACGCCTAAAGGCCCCTGGGCCTGGCTCCGCCGTCAGTCGGGCAGCCGGCTGCCGTCGGGTCCGTAGCGGTAGAAGCCGCGGCCGCTCTTTCGCCCGAAATGGCCAGCGTCGACAAGCTGGCGAAGCAGCGGGGGGGCCGCGAAACGCGAGTCGTGTAGCCCGTCGTAGAGCACGCCACAGATGTAGAGATGGGTGTCGAGCCCGACGAAATCAGCCAGCTCCAGCGGCCCCATCGGGTGGTTCAACCCGAGCTTGGCCCCCCGGTCGATGTCCTCCCGGGTGCCCAGGCCTTCCATCAATGCCCGGATCGCCTCGTTGATAAAGGGCACCAGCATTCGATTGACGATGAAGCCGGGATAGTCGAGGGACGTGATCGGCGTCTTGCCGAGCGATGTAGACAGCTCGAGCGTGGTGGCCACCGTGGCATCGGAGGTATCGCGGCCGCGGGTCACCTCCACCAGCGGCATACGCGGCACCGGGTTGAAGAAATGCATCCCGATGAACCGGTCTGGGCGGCGGGTCACGGCGGCCATTGCCGTGATCGGGATGGACGAGGTGTTGCTGGCGAGAATGGCGTCGTCTTTGCAGATGCCGTCGAGGCGCTTGAACAGGTCGCGCTTGGCGTCGAAATTCTCGGTAATCGCCTCGATCACGAAGTCGGCTCGTCCAGCCGCCTCCATTGAGGTCGTCGGATGCAGGCGGCCGAGTGCGGCGTCGCGGGTGGCGGCATCGAGGTCGCCCTTTTGCACGAGGCGTTCGAGTCGCGCCTTGATGTTCTCCATCCCCCTGGCCAGCGGCGCGTCATCCACCTCCCGGATGGTGACGTCAAAGCCGCGGGCGGTGGCGGTTTGGGCGATGCCGGCCCCCATCAGGCCGGCCCCCGCGACGTACAGCTGCTTGACGGTCACGCGGAATCCTTCAGCAGCTCGCGGGCGATCACGAAGCGCTGGATCTCATTTGTGCCCTCGTATATCTGGGTGATCTTCGCGTCCCGCATCATCCGCTCGGCCGGGAAATCCCGAAGGTAACCGTACCCACCCAGGATCTGCACCGCATCGGTGGTGACACGCATGGCGGTGTCCGACGCGAACAGCTTGGCCATCGAGGAACTGCTGCCGATATCGGGGAGGCTCCGGTCGAGGGCGTCGCCCGAGGCGTACGTCAGGGCACGGGCGGCCTCGATCTGGGTGGCCATGTCGGCCAGCATGAACTGAATTCCCTGAAATTCGACGATGGGCTTCCCGAACTGGTGCCGGTCGCGGGCGTAGCGTCGGGCGAGGTCGAAGGCGCCTTCCGCGATCCCCAGCGCTTGCGCGGCGATCCCCGGGCGCGAATGATCGAGCACGCGCATCGCCAGCCTGAATCCCTCACCCTCACCGCCAAGCCGGTTGGCCGCCGGGACCTCCAGGTCCTCGAAGAACAGCTGGGCGGTCGGTGATCCTCGGATCCCGAGCTTTTTCTCCAGCTTGCCGACCTTGAAGCCCGGCATCGTCTTCTCGACGATGAAGGCCGAGATGTTGCGGGCTGGCGTATCGCCGTCCTGGTCGGTGCGAGCGAAGACCACGATCGTGTCGGCCACGCTGCCGCCGGTAATGAAGGTCTTGGAGCCATTGATGACGTAGCGATCGCCGCGTTTGATGGCGCGCGTCCGCATTCCACCGGCGTCCGATCCCGAACCGGGCTCGGTGAGGGCATAAGCCGCCAGGTGTTCGCCGCGCGCCAGCGGTGGAAGGTAGCGACGCTTCTGTTCCTCGGTTCCAGCCAGCCAGATGGGTAGGCTGCCGAGCGACTGCACGCTGAGGATGAGGGAGGAGGTGACGCAGAACTTACTGATTTCCTCAACCGCCACGATCAGCGTCAACGCCCCGCCGCTGATCCCTCCGTACTCCGGCGTGAACGGGATCGCCAGGATGTCGTGCTTGGCGAAGAGTTCCTTGACATCCCAGGGGAACTCGCCCGATTCGTCGATCTCGGCCGCTCGTGGCTCCACCCGCTCGAGGCAGAGGTCGTGGACCATCTCACGGATCTGCTGCTGCTCCTCGTTGAGGCTGAAGTCCATCAGACGCGCACCAGCTCGCGAGCGATAACGATGCGCTGGACCTGGTTTGTGCCTTCATAGATCTGGCACGCCTTGGCGTCACGGACCCGCCGTGCCATCGGATACTCCTCGAGGTAGCCATAGCCGCCGAACACCTGCAGGGCGTCGAGCGTGATGTCCATAGCGGAGTCGGTGGCGAACAGCTTGGCCATGGAGGCTTCCCTCGTGAAGGGTTGCCGGGCATCGCAAAGTGCGGCCGCCTTCCAGGTCATCCAGCGAGCCGCTCGGATCCTGACCGCCATGTCGGCGAGCTTGTTCTGGATGGTTTGCAGCTCGGCGATTGGCTTGCCGAACTGCTTGCGTTCCCGGGCATAGGCGACCGCGTCGTTCAGCGCGCCCTGCGCCAGGCCCACTGCCTGCGCGCTGATGCCGATCCGGCCACTGTCGAGGGCCCGCATCGCGATTCGAAACCCCTCGCCCTCCTGGCCGAGTCGGTCCGCCTCGCCGACGACGCAGTTTTCCAGATACACCTCGGCAATCGCGGAGCCGTTGAGCCCCATCTTCTTGAATTTCGGCCCGACTTTCAGGCCGGGGTTATCACCTCCGACGAGAAACGCGCTGATGCCTTCAGCACCGGAACCTGGCCGGGTGGTGGCAAAGACGACGTAGAGTCCGGCCTCGCCGGCGTTGCTGATGAAAATCTTGGTCCCATTCAGCACATAGCCTCCATCGCGACGGGTTGCGGTGGTGCTGAGGTTGCCTGCGTCGGAACCCGCATCCGGCTCGGTCAATGCGAAGGCCGCGAGCTTCTTGCCCTGCGCGAGATCGACAAGCCAGCGTCGCCGCTGGTCCTCGTTGCCGAACAGCACGATTGGCTCCGTCCCGACGGAGTTGTGGACGTCGAGGATGACCGAAGTGCTGGCACAGAAGCGAGCGACTTCCTCGACGAAGATCGCGAAGGAGATGTGGTCGAGACCGGCGCCGCCGTATTCTTCCGGCACCAGGATCCCGAGCAGCCCAAGGTCGGCGGCCTTCTGCACCAGGTCTCGGGGGAACTCGCCGCTCTGGTCGATGGCTTCGGCGCGCGGCTTGACCTCCCGCTCGGCGAACTCCGAAACCAGCTTGCGAATCTCCTCCTGTTCCGGGCTGAGGGCGAGCTCCATTAGTTAACCTGGACGATGGTGGCCTCGCCCTGCGCCATGCCCGAGCAGATGCCGGCCGCGCCGTAACCACCGCCCCGCCGCCGCAACTCGAAAACAAGGTGCATCAGGATCCGCGCTCCCGAGGCGCCGATCGGATGCCCAACCGCCAGCGCGCCCCCATCGACGTTGACCCGCGCTTCGTCGATCCCGAGCAGGTCCATCGACGTGCAGGCGACCGCGGCGAACGCTTCGTTGATCTCAAAGAGGTTCATGTCATCGACACGCAGGCCGCGTCGCTTGAGCGCGGCCTGGATCGCCGACGCCGGCACGGTTGCCAGGTACGGGGTATCGGCCGCCGACTCCCCGTACGCGATCCAGGTGGCCAGCGGCGTTAGGCCTCGCCGCTCCGCCTCGTCCGCGCTCATCAGCAGCACGGCCGCCGCGCCATCATTGACGCCGGGTGCGTTCCCAGCGGTGACTGTGCCATCAGGCTGGAACAGTGGCGTGAGACGAGCCAGGCCTTCGATCGTCGTCTCCGGTCGAGGTTGCTCGTCGACCGAGACCACGGCGGTCCCCTTTGGGTTCGCCACCATTACCGGGACGAGCTCTTGCGCCAGGCGACCGGCGTGGAGCGCGGCAGCGTAGCGCTGCTGGCTGCCGTAGGCGTACTCATCCTGCCGCTCGCGGGAAACCTCGAATTCCTTCGCTACGTTACTGCCCTCCACCGCCATGTGGCAGCCGTTGGCCGGATCGGTGAGACCGTCACGCACCATGCTGTCGACCAGGGTGCCGTCGCCGAGCCGGTAACCGAAGCGTGCTCTTTCAATAAGGTACGGAGCCTGGCTCATGCTCTCCATTCCACCGGCGACCACCACCCGGGCGTCGCCGTTGCGGATCAGCAGGGCCGCCAGGTTGACGGCTTTCAGCGACGACGCGCAGACCTTGTTCACGGTCAACGCGGGGACGCTGGTGGGGAGCCCGGCCTTGAGCGACGCCTGGCGGGCCGGGATCTGGCCGATGCCGGCCGTGATGACCGTGCCCATGATGACCTGGTCCACCCCGGGGTCCCGCACCTGAGCCCGGTCGAGCACCTCCCGGATGACGACGGCGCCAAGCTCTGGGGCCGTCAGGGTGGAGAGGCCGCCGCCCAGCTTGCCGAACGGTGTGCGGGCGGCCGCGACCAGCACAACGTCCTCCACGATTTCATTCTAGGAGCGCTGCCAGGCCGCCAAATCTCGCACCATATACTTGCCTGAGTGGAGTTGACGCATCTCCTCTTCGCGCGGCGCGGCGCCGTCGCAACCGTCACCATCAACCGCGCGGATGCTCGCAACGCCCTCAGCCACGAGGTGGTCGTGGAACTGCGTCAGGCGTTGCAAGAGGCAAAACGCGATGCGGCCGTCCGCGTCATCGTCGTGACCGGCGCCGGCCCGACCTTCTGCGCCGGGGCGGATCTCAACAGTTTTCGTCGCGAGCAGCCTGAGCTGGATCGCTACTTCCAGCGGCGGCAGCTTGCCGAGCTCTTCAAGGACATGACCGAACTCGGGAAGCCGACGGTGGCGCGCGTCAATGGGCACGCCCTGGCTGCCGGGGTTGGCCTGGTCGCCTCCTGCGACCTCGCCGTGGCATCGGAGACGGCGCAATTCGGGATGCCCGAGGTGAACGTCGGGGTGTTCCCGATGATGGTCATGGCCATCGTCTTTCGAAATCTTCCGCGGAAGGCCGCCATGGAATTGATGCTGACCGGCAAGCGGATCGACGCGGCAGAGGCCGTAAGGCTGGGCTTGATCAACCGCCGGGTACCGGCCGCACAACTCGACCCGGAAGTCGACGCCCTGACCGACGAGCTGTCGCGCAAGAGCCCGATTGGCATGAAACTGGGCCTCGAGGCTTTCTACAAGATGCAGGACATGAGCTTTCCCGCGGCGATGGCCTACCTGCAGGACCAGCTCGCGCTCCTGAGCCTGAGCGATGACCTGAAAGAAGGCGTGACCGCGTTCTTCGAGAAACGGGCGCCGAGATTCACGGGCCGATGAGCGCGCCATCCGTCGAGTGGGTCGAGGTGGGTCCCCGAGACGGCCTCCAGAGCTGGGCGAGCCCGCTGCCCACCCCGGCGAAGGTCGGCCTGATCACGAGTCTGCTGGACTGCGGGCTGCGCAGGGTCGAGGCCACCTCGATGGTGCATCCGAAGTGGGTGCCCCAGCTGGCCGACGCGGAAGCCGTGCTCGAGGCGTTGCAGGACCGCATCGACCGATTGCGAGTCCTGGTGCCGAATCGCCGAGGGCTCGATCGGGCTAAAGACGCGGGCGTCCGGAACATCGCCGTGACCGTGGCGGCGACCGACGGCTACAACCAGCACAACCTCAATCGCTCGGTGGCCGAAACGCTGAAGGACATCGCCGAAATCGGCAGTCTGGCGGGTCGCGATGGGATCGCGGTTGATTCCAGCATCAGCGTCGCCTTTGGCTGCCCCTATGAGGGCACCGTCTCACCGGCACGGGTCGAGGAGGTGGCCGTGGTCCTGGCTGACGGCGGCATCAGGGAGATTGCGCTCGCGGACACGATCGGCGTCGCCAATCCGGCGCAGGTGGAGGAGCTGTTCCAGGCGATGAAGCAGCGGCTCCCCTCGGTGCGCTGGGGCGCCCACTTCCACGACACACGCGGGGCGGCGATGGCGAACCTGCTGGCAGCGCTGGAGACGGGGGTCAGCCTCTTCGAGGGATCGATCGGCGGCATCGGCGGCAGCCCCTTTGCCAAAGCCACGGGGGGCAACCTCTGCAGCGAAGACGCGTTGACGATGCTGGAGGCCATGGGCATCGAGACCGGGGTTGACCTCGACCGGCTGAACGAAGTGGCGCGCGGACTCGAGCGAACCCTCGGCTCGAGACTGCCCGGCAAGGTGCACGCCGTCCAACCGTCCGAAGCCGGTAGCGTCCCGGCATGAGCGCCGCCGAACCCAGCGA
>VBEE01000036.1:0-55524 GCA_005881715.1 Chloroflexota bacterium
CAGCGGCCGTTGCGCGGTCTGAAGGGGGCAGGCTCCAGGTCGTACCGACGACGTAGTGCCTCCGGCCCATTCAGAGTATCATCACCGCGCCGACAATCATCCGAAGGAGGGCATGTGAAAGCGCAGACGTCGAAGCCAGTGGTTCTGCACGACGGCGAGGGCGACGCGACCTGGTTTATCGGCACGCTGATGACCCGGAAGGCGGGCGCGACTGACGGTGTCGGCGGCGTCGCCTTTCTCGACCAACTTGCTCCCGCGGGATTCGGCCCGCCACTCCATGTCCACCACCGGGAGGATGAAGGTTTTTACATCCTTGAGGGCCAGGTGGATTTCGTCTGCGACGGGCAGACCTTCCACTTAAGCCCGGGAAGCTGGGTATTCCTTCCCCGCGATCTCGCTCACGCATACAAGGTCCGGGGTGCGCAGCCCGCTCGGATGCTGACCTTCACCTTTCCAGCAGGTTTCGAGGGATTTGTGAAAGAAGTCGGCTCACCCGCTCCACGACGGACCCTGCCCCCGGAGGAGGCACCCGACGTGGCCAGGATCGCGGCGGTCGGCGCAAAGTACGGCATGGAGATCCTGGGTCCTCCGCCCGATTAGCTGGCGACCCGCCTTACCGTCAGAGTGGGTTGTCAACATTCGGAGCTGTGGCCCGTTCGTTGGCGTGACCTTAGACAATAGAAGGGGTCATCAACCGGAGTAGATTTAGGACAGATCAACCAAAGAGGCTCACCGGCCTGCCAGGCCCGAGGGCTTAAGCCGCACTCGACGGGGCCGGGGACGTCCAGGAGGTAACCGACGTGCAGCTGGATTCAGGCGTCTGGGGAACCGTCTTTCCAGAATTGCGCGCAGTGTCCGGCCCCGCGGAGACCCGCCCGGTTGTCGGCTTCCGGGTTAGCCGGATTCACTTCATCGGTGCGAGGCGCAGCCTGGCTCTGACCGGCATCGGTCCCCGGACATACTTCTGGGAGCCTGGCAGAAATGTTGCTACTTGCAGCGGTCCTATTGGTGCTTTCGGCAAGCCTCCCCATGAGGCGCCCGCGGCTGGATGCGGGTGTGGCCTGTATGCCTGCCATGACATCGCCGAGCTTCACCTGGCTTGGATGGTGCAAGGCGCCCGGTATATTGCGAAGATGCAATGGGATTCGCGCTTCTCCACCCCATATGACCAGTTCGTCCTCACAGGGGTGGCCGGCAGCGGGACCGTACGGATCCACCAGCGCGGCTGGCGAGCGCAGTTTGCCCGCATCGTCGCCTTCTCTGACGAAATCCCTGAGCGAGCCTCGATCGGCTTTTTCGGCAGGGCGAAGGCTGGAGGCCACCGGGTAGTCAGCGAGCCGACCGTCCAAGCCCTGGTGGAGAAGTATCGGGTGCCTGTCGTGCCGTTGACGGAACTCCCGAACGTGCTGCGCTCGGCCGGAGATTTCGTACAGGGAACGTCATGAACCTCGGGCGCGAGATTCGTACGGTCAGGATCGTCGAGGAGCCGGAGACCGCACCGCAACCGGTCGAAGAGCCGGCCTGGCCGGAGCCGAGCAAGGAGCCGGTCCGAGAGTAGCCCAGGTCGGGCTACTGGACGACGACCGTCGTGCCGACGGGTGCCCACTTGTACAGGAAGCCCATGGTGTTGAGCGGCACATTGACGCAGCCGTGCGTGCCGTTCGTCTGGTTGGCGCCCGGGCCCCAGACCGTACGCCAGGGCGCGTCGTGGATGAAGTATCCGCCGTCGTCGTAGAGCATCGCGTATTTCACCCAAGCGCTCGCGTACCAGTAGGGGCTGCTCTTTGGCCATGGCGACACGAACTGGTAGGGCGCGTATTTGGCCTTGATGTGGAAGGTGCCCGTCAGGGTCGGTAGGGCCGGTCGTCCGGTGGCTACCACGGTGGTCGCGACGACCCTTCCGTTGTCATACGCCGTGAGGCTCTGGGTCGCCAGGGAGACCACGATCAGTTTGCCCGGGGCGCCGGGCGTCGGCGCAGGCGTGGGGGGAGGCGTCGGCGTGGGTGTTGGCAGGGGGGCCTCGGACAGTGTCGGGTCCGGGAGTGGAGCGGTTGTCGGCTCTGGCGTCGGCTCGATGGGCGGAGTCGAAATCGGAGCCACGACCGGTGGATTGGCGGCGCTCGTCAGCAGCGTATTGAGAAAAATCCCGCCGATGAGTCCGAAAAGAATGAAGACGCTGATGGTTGATCCGATCCGGATCACCGCTCGCCTGGTCATTGCGTTCCCTTCCTGCCTGCGATTGCCGACTACATAGAAGGAACGCGACCCCGTCGGGAGAGGTTATCCGTAACCTTTTGCCGCGGTATGCGTTCCGCCCGATTCGCCGGATCGGCTGGCGTCTGTCGGGCGGGCGAGCAGAGCAGAGCGTAGCCCCGGCTGCGGTCGGATGATGGATCCGAGCCTTTGTGATGTTCATCGCGCATCCACGACGCAGCCTCTGCCGGGATGGGTGCGAAACGCCGACCTGTTGAAAAGTGGCCAAACTTATGGCGACCGCCAGACGTTTATGAGAACTCGCTCAGGAAAATCGCAGCGCTCCACCAAAAGCGCAAAAAAATCTGTTGCAAGACGAGCGAACGCTGATATCATTGCTTTCAACGCTGCGTGGCCGCAGCGTCCCAGGTTCAGAAGGGCAGGCAACATGCAATACATTGATGAACAAGGCTGCCTTACGCAGCGCTCGCAGCTCGACCGACTCCGAGAGCTCGCTGATGGAACCGCCCGGCAGCGCGTCAAGGCCCTCGCACCGACCGAGCTGTTGCCGACCACGGTCTTCGTGCTTGACCCCGGCGGTAAGGAATCGATATGGGACCTCGATCATCTGGCGGTCGCGGGATCCTCATCTTCATCGGGATCGGCCGTTCAGCTACTCCTCGATCCGGAGCTGGCCCTCGACAATCTGGTGCCGACCCATGCGATCATGCGGATCCTGCGACATACCGCCGCGTCCGCTGTCGCGGTTATGGCCCCGGTCAACGCTTCGTCGGCGGCTCTTCAGCTTGCCGACTTCGATCACGAACAGAGTCTGACCGTACGAATCGAGCGCGAGCCGGAACACGAGCCGGCGCTCGGCCAGTGGGACTTCGGCCAGGTGGCATGGACCGTGCGGCTACGCCATGTCTTGCGGGCAGCGCGAGGGCGGACGGTGGAAGAGGACCAGGAAGCGGCGCCGCAGCGCCCGCCGGTAGCGGCCACGCAGCCATCCCGACCGATCGACGCTAACACCGCCCGGAAAAATCTCCGCCGCGAGATGCGCGAGCAGCTCAATCGGCAGCCTGCGGCTGCGCCGTCCTGGCTGCAGTGACCTAGGCCGGCGCGAACTTTTTTGCGCTGCCGCGCGGTTGCGCGATTGGCACGTGGGCGGCGCACAGCGGACATTCCTCAGGTGCATACGAGGGAAAGTCGAGGGTCAGGCAGGCGAAGTAGGGAACCGTCGTTCTCATACGGCCGCCGGTGCGGTCCACCAGCACCCCGATCCCCGCCACCAGGCCGCGCGACTCTGTAATGCACGCCTGCGTTTCGGCAACAGATCCGCCGGTGGTGACGACGTCGTCCACAACCAGGACGCGGGTGCCAGACGGGATCGTAAAGCCACGGCGCAAGACCCGGCCGCCATGCTCGCCCCGCTCGACGTACACTGCATCGACGCCCAGGTGGCGGGCGACCTCGTAGGCAAGGATGATGCCGCCCATCGTGGGACCGGCGACCAATTGGATCTGAGACTTACCGAACTGCTCGGCAATCATGGCCGCCAGCGCCGCCGTCGCCCCCGGATCTTCGAGGATGCGAAATTTCTCGAGGTAGTCGGCGCCATGCCGGCCGCTGGTGTACACGAAGTGGCCGCGCAGGAAGGCGCCCGCCGACTCGAATGCCTGCAGGGCGGCTTGGCGCGCCTGATCCTGGTCAGACATGCGCCTCTACCCGGGCAGGCCGGATGGGCAATGCGCCGAGGTCGCCAAGATGGTGCTCGTCGAGGTAGCTTGCGATCCCGTCCCGGACCTCGCGGGCGGCCTGCGGCCGCACGTAATTCACGGTTCCCAGCTGGACCGCCGCCGCGCCGGCCAGCAAAAATTCCAGGGCGTCGGCGGCTGTCATGATCCCGCCGATGCCGACAACCGGGATGCTGAGTGCAGCAGACAGCTGCCACACCGCATGCAGCGCGAGTGGCTTGATCGCCGGCCCACTGAGTCCACCGCTTCCCCGGGATAACACCGGCCGGCGGCGACGAACGTCGATTGCCATCCCGACGTAGGTATTGATGGCGGACACGGCATCGGCGCCGGCGTCTTCGACCGCGCGGCCGACCGCGACGATGTCGGTTACGTTCGGCGTCAGCTTGACCAGCAACGGCAGCCGCGTGACGGCCCGCACGGCCGTAGTCAGTTGAGCCGCCGGCCGCGGGTCAATCCCGAACTGCAGGCCGTTGGCGATGTTCGGGCAGGAGATGTTCAGCTCCAGTCCAGCGACTCCTGCGACCCCGTCGAGGCGGCGGGCCACGCCAACGTAATCGTCAACCGCGTCACCGGCGACGTTGACGATGACCGGGACATCCCATGCCGCCCACATCGGCGCGTAGATACGGGCCACATGGTCGACGCCCGGGTTTTGCAGCCCGATCGCGTTCAGCATGCCCGATGGCGTTTCGGCAATGCGGGTTGGAGCATTCCCCTCACGCGCTCGCGGAGTCGTTCCCTTGGTGACGATCGCCCCGAGCGCGGTGCGATCCACCAATGGCGCGTCGAAGCCGTAGCCGAAGGTGCCCGAGGCGACCATCACCGGGCTGCGCAAGCATAGCCCGCGCCCGAGATGGACGCTGAGGTCCGGCTGTTCAGCCATGGAAGGCGTCCGCTGTTCGGCTCCAGTCGATCCGATCGGCGCGCACGCAGGGCCCGTCGAGGCAGGTGAGCAGGTAGCCGCCCCCCGGTCGAGCAATCGCACAGCCGAGGCAGGTGCCGACGCCGCACCCCATCGGGGTCTCCAGCGAAACCTGGATCAATCCCAGCGGCACGCCAAGCCGCCGGGACTTCTCGAGCAGGGCCTGCAACATCGGGGTGGGACCGCACGCGAAAATCTCTGGACCCCCTCCCCGACCTTCCCCCTGAGGGGGAGGGAAGCGCCCGAGGGCCACCGGCATCAAGTCGACGACGGAGCCCTGATACCCGGCAGTGCCGTCATCGGTTGCCGTCATCACCTCGGCGCCCGGGAACCGACCGGAGGGCAAGAGTTGCGCGGACGTCCGCGCGCCCAGCAGCACGGTGACCTGGCGTCCGCGCGCCACCAGGGCCCCCACCACGCCGGGGAAAACGGCGACGCCGAGTCCGCCCGCGACGATGATCGCCGGCTTGCTGCCATCGAGATCGAAACCCCGACCGAGCGGGCCCAGCAGGTCGAGCTCGTGGCCCTCGTGACGCACCGCCAGCCAGCCGCTGCCTGCCCCGACGACATTGAAGATAAACCCGATCCGACCACTGTCGGGGTCCGCCCAGGCGGCGCTGTAGGGGCGGCGCAAGATGGTCTGTGGCGCTGCAACTGCCAGCTGGAAGAACTGGCCCGGCCGGAGGGCGGCCGCCGCTGGCGGGTGGTGAACAACCAGCTCAACGGCGCCGCTCATCGGCGTCGAGCGCTCCAGGACCACGGCCGGCTTAAGGGCCAGGCTCACGCCCGCACTCCGGGGGACACGGTCGACCCGACATACTCGCCGAGCACGGCCACCTGGGACCGATGCTCGCGCCGCCAGGCGCGCAAGGCCTGCACCAGGGCGCGGGCGGTGTCCAGCGACGTCAGGCAGGGAATGCGACGCTCAACCGATGCCCGTCGAATTTCGTAGCCGTCGCGAAGTGGCACGCCCGGGCCGTCACCGCCGAGCGGCCCCCCCACGGACACCGTGTTGACAACCAGTTGAACATCGCCCGCCCGGATCACATCGACCACATTTGGATGCCCATCCCGAAGTTTCTGCACGACGGTCGCCGGGATGCCGGCCTCCTGCAGCAGGCGCGCGGTTCCATCGGTCGCGTAGAGCGTCAGGCCGAGCCCATGGAGCCCGCGCAAGATTGGCAGCGCTTCCGATTTGTCGGCGTCGGCAATCGAGCAGAGAGCGGCCCCATCGGGCGGCAGCTCCTGCATGGTCGAAAGGAACGCCTTGTACTGCGCCGTCGCCAGGTCTTGCGCGATTCCCATCGCCTCCCCGGTCGACTTCATCTCCGGACCGAGGACGGCGTCAACCGCGGGCAGCTTCGCCATCGAGAAGACGGGCGCTTTTACCGCGAACAGGGGTCGGTTGGGCAGAAGACCGCTGGGAAATCCCTGCTCGGCCAACGAATGGCCGAGCGCCGCATTGGTGGCCAGCGTCACCATCGGCACGCCGGTCACCTTGCTGAGGAACGGCACCGTGCGGCTGGCCCGGGGGTTCACTTCGAGCACGTAAGGAATTCCTTCCTGAAGAACAAATTGGATGTTGATCAGTCCCACCGCCTTGACCAGTCGGGCGATGAGCTTGGTGGCCTCGACCACCCGCTGCGTCTCTTCGGAGCTCAAGGTAATCGGTGGGTAAACTGCGAACGAGTCTCCGGAATGGACGCCGGCGCGCTCGATGTGCTCCAGGATGCCGGGAATCAGCACCGCGTCGCCGTCGCAGACGGCATCGACGTCGAGCTCGCGGCCCAACAAGTATTTATCGATCAAGATCGGGCCGCGAACGCCAAACGCGAGGGCAGCGTCGACGTAGCGACGCAGATCTTCAGCCGAATGGACGATCTCCATGCCGCGACCGCCCAGGACGTACGACGGCCGCACCAGCACGGGATATCCGACCCGGCGCGCGATCGTCAGGGCGGCGTCGGCGCTAGTGGCCGAGCCGCCCGGAGACTGCGGGATCCCGTTGTCGCGTAGCAGCGCCTCGCAGCGGCGCCGGTCCTCAGCGAGGTCGATCGTATCGACCGACGATCCCAGGATGCGCACACCGCCTGCGGCCAGCGCATCCGCCAGGTTCAGCCCGGTTTGACCGCCGAACTGGACCACCACGCCGAGCGCCGGATCTCGTTGCAGGACGTTGCGGACCCCCTCGAGATCGAGGGGCTCGAAGTAGAGCCGGGTCGACGCGTCGAAATCGGTACTGACCGTCTCGGGATTGCTATTGATGAGCACGCTGTCGAAGCCGGCGGCTTGCAACGCCGCCGAGGCGTGCACGCTGCAGTAGTCGAACTCGATGCCCTGGCCGATCCGGATCGGCCCGGAACCGATCACGGCAACCGCGGTGTTTCCGCTCCGGATGATTTCGTCCTCATCTTCGTAGGTCGCGTAGTAATAGGGCGTGACGGCTTCGAACTCAGCGGCGCAGGTATCAACCTGGCGGAAGGTCGGCTCGATCACCGGCACCGGGAAGCGACCGCCGCTCAGTTCGGCGATCCGGGCATCGTCAAAGCCACAGCGCTTGGCGCGGAGGACGAGCTCGCTCGGAAGCCCCCACCCTGTCCCTCCCCCGCCGGCGGGGAAGGGGATTTGCGATAGCTCGGCCTCCAGCCCGGTGATAGACGCGAGCCGGTCGACAAACCACGGCGCGTAGCCGGTCGCGGCGCAGATCTCGCCCTCTGACGCACCATCGCGCAGGGACTGGAGGACGGCCATCAAACGGCGGTCATTCGGCTGATGCAGGAGGTCCGGGCGACCGCGAAGTTGCGCGGCGTCGGGGAGCCGCTGCTCGAGCGCGCGCAGGGCCTTGTTGAGGGCGGCCTCGAAGGTGCGCTCGATGGCCATCACCTCGCCGGTCGATTTCATCTGGGTGCCGAGCGTCCGGTCGCCGGCCGGAAACTTGTCGAAGGGCCAGCGGGGAATCTTGACCACGCAGTAGTCCAGGGCCGGTTCGAAGGCGGCGGTGGTCTTTCCCGTCACCGCGTTGGGGATCTCATGGAGCAGGCGGCCGGCAGCGATCTTGGCAGCCACCCGGGCGATTGGATAGCCGGTCGCCTTGGAGGCCAGCGCCGATGACCGGCTGACTCGCGGATTGACCTCGATGACGTAGTACTGATCGGAAGCGGGGTCGAGCGCGAACTGCACATTGCAGCCACCCTCGATGCGAAGCGCGCGGATGATCCGCAGGGCAGCCGAGCGCAACATCTGATACTGCCGGTCCGAGAGCGTCTGGCTGGGCGCGACCACGATGCTGTCGCCTGTGTGGACGCCCATCGCGTCGATGTTCTCCATGTTGCAGACGGCAATGCAGGTATCGTTGGCGTCCCGCATCACTTCGTATTCGATTTCTTTCCAGCCGACCAGGGCGCGCTCGATCAGCACCTGCCGAATCGGGCTGGCGGCGAGCCCTTCGCGAACCACGGCCTCGAGCTCAAGCGGACTCCCCGCCATGCCACCACCGGTGCCGCCCAGGGTGTAGGCAGGACGAACAACCAGTGGAAAGCCGATGGTGGCGCCGAACTCCTGGGCCGCGTCGACGGTGTTGACCGTCCGGCTGTCCGGCGCCGGCTCGCCGGTTCGGAGCAGGACGTTTTTGAACGCCTCCCGGTCTTCCGCTTCTCTGATGGCCGCCAGCGGTGTGCCGAGCACCCGGACCTGGCAGCGCTCCAGCACCCCGGCGTCGGCAAGGGCGACCGCCAGGTTGAGCCCGGTCTGCCCACCGAGGGTGGCCAGCAGGCCGTCGGGCCGCTCGCGCTCGATGATGGCCGTCACCGCTTCGATCGTGAGCGGCTCGATGTACACCCGGTCGGCTACGCCCTCGTCGGTCATGATCGTGGCCGGGTTCGAGTTGACCAGCACGGTGCGCACCCCCTCCTCGCGGAGGGCCTTGCAGGCCTGCGTCCCGGCATAGTCGAACTCGGCGGCCTGGCCGATCACGATCGGTCCGGAGCCGATCACCAGCACCGTGTTCGGGCGCGGGGGCCGCGAAAGAATCTGAGCGATCGGCGCCGGCCGACCCGCGACCAGGTCGAGGAATTCGTCGAAGATCACCTGGTTGTCCTGCGGGCCTGGCCCGCCTTCGGGATGAAACTGGACCGAGCGGACCGGCAGGCGCGCGTGGATGAGTCCCTCGACGGATCCATCGTGCAGATTCCGATGACTGACCACGAATCCGCTATCCCGCGGCAGGCTGTCGCCGTCGACCTGAAATTCGTGGTTCTGGGAGGTGATGGTCACCCGACCGGTGCGCAGGTCCATAACCGGGTGGTTCCCACCGTGGTGGCCGAACGGGAGACGCGAGGTGCGGGCCCCCGCTGCCTGGCCGATCAGCTGATGCCCAAGACAGATGCCGAGCACGGGCAGGCGCTGCATGAGCGCCCGGGTCATCGCCACCGCCGACTGCAGTTGTGCCGGATCACCGGGTCCATTCGATAGCACGACAGCGTCCGGCTTGTGCTCGAGGATGGCCTGCAGGTCGCTATCGTGCGGCAGCACCTCGACCTCGACCCCCCGGGTGCGCAGTGATCGCAGGGTGTTGCGTTTGACACCGTAATCGACCACCACCACGCGAAGCCCCGGCCACTGACGAAGCGGCCGACCGAGCAACGCAGGGTCGAGGCGCTCGACCACGTCGGTGAACCCTTCGGACACCTGGCGCACCAGGTCCTGTTCCTCGAGCGCTGGCACCCGCTGGACCCGTTCCCGGAGGGATGTGAGGTCCTGACGCGGTCCGATGATCGCGCGTTGAGCCCCAGTTGCTCGGAGGTGCCGCGCCAGCCGGCGCGTGTCGCAACCCGTCAGGATCGGGATTCCGAACCCGTCCAACCATTCGACCAGGGACTGATGGCTGCGCCAGTGTTGCTCGAAGCGGCTGAGTTGTCGTGTGATCAGCGCGCGCGCCCAGGGCCGCGCCGATTCCTGGAAGTCCACCGCGGCGCCGTAGTTGCCAATCAAGGGATAGGTCATGACGACCATCTGGCCGGCGTACGAGGGGTCCGACAAGACCTCCTGGTATCCGGACATGCAGGTATTGATGACGACCTCGCCGCTCGCGTGCGTGGCCCGTCCGCCGCGCTCGCCAACGAGCACGAATCCGTCCTCCAGCAGGAGGACCATCGGCTCAGGCATGCTGCATCACCCGTTCCATCACGACCTGGCCGTGGCTCAGGGTCATCACGATGCGTCCGCGGAGCCGCCGCCCGGAAAAGGGCGTGTTTTTTCCCCGACTCTTGAAGGAGGAGCCGTCCACGGTCCACTCCACAAGGGGGTCGATCAGGATCCACTCGTCGTCGATTGCCTGTCCGATGATCTCGCGCGGTCGCTCGACACAGGCTCGATAGAGCACCCGATCGTCGAGCCCCAACCCCATCACGACCGGCACGGCGGTCTCGAAGCCATGGAACCCGTTCGCGCCGGCGGCCTTGGCGCCCACGTCGTGCGGAGCATGGTCGGTGGCGATCGCATCGATCACGCCTTCGGCCAGCGCCTGCCGCAGCGCCTCGCGATCGTCGACCGATCGCAGCGGTGGATTGACGGCCCCCTGCGGGCCCAGGGCCGCCACGTCCCGCGCCGTCAGCGCGAGGTGGTGCGGCGTCGCCTCCGCCGTCACCAACAGCCTGTGCTGCTTCGCGGTCCGGATCAGCTCGACGCCGGCACGAGTGCTGACGTGCTGGATGTGCAAGCGGGCACCGGGGACCGCCTCCAAGGCCTCGAGTGCCTCAGTTACCGCCCGGGCTTCGGATTCGGGTCCACTGCCAAGCCGCTCAATCTGCGCATGCATCAGTACCGGCAGCCCGGCCTCGGCCGCCGCCGTGAGCGCGCGACGCAGGATGACCTGGCTCATCAGATGGCGCCCGTCGTCGGAGAGGGCGACCGCGCCGGCCCGCTGTAGCGCCGCGGCGTCCGTGAGGGTTCGACCTTCGAGTCCCATGGTGACGGCGGCCACGAAGCTCACGCGGATCGGAAGTGCCGCCGCCCGGGCTACCAGCGCACGCAGCAGCTCGGGCCGGTCCGTGACCGGATCGGTGTTCGCCATCGCCACGATGTGGGTGAATCCCCCAAAGGCGGCGCTTGTGGCACCTGTCTGCAGCGTCTCCTTCTGCGGAAAGCCAGGATCCCGAAGGTGCGCGTGCAGGTCCAGCCAACCCGGCGAAAGGATGAGCCCGCTGGCATCGCGATCCGCCGCGCCGGCTGCGTTGATCGTGACGCCGGTCGGCAGCGAGAGCCCTGTCGGACCCAGGACACGCACGTTCTGGAGGTACATCAGCGTTCCGGTCGTTCGAGAATGCGGACCGCATCCTCGCCATCCCGTTCACGCAGGTGCACCTCCACCCATTCCTGTCGCGAGGTGGGCACGTTCTTGCCGATATAGTCCGGTCGAATGGGCAGCTCACGGTGACCACGATCGACCAGAACCGCTAGCTGGATCTGTTTCGGGCGACCGGCCGCGATGACGGCGTCGATGGCCGCCCGCACGGTCCGCCCGTTGAAGAGCACGTCGTCGACCAGGAGGACTGGCCGCCCGTCGACAGCCGTCGCCGGCAGCACCGGGAGGGGTGCGGCCGCGGCGCGTGGCAGGTCGTCGCGGTAGGCCCGTACATCGAGGGGGAGCACCGGCGGGCGCACGCCTTCCAGTTCGGCGAGGGTCGCGGCCAGCCGCTCGGCAAGCGGTACCCCGCGAGTGACGATCCCCAGCAAGCTCAGCTGCGCGAGATCCGCCTGCCGCTCGATCACTTCGTGGGCGATCCGTCGCCAGGCGCGGCGCAGGCCCTGCGCATCCAGAATGACCGCCTTGACCGGTGGACTTTGCAACATCAGCCTGCCATCGCCCACTCGAGCACCGCCATCCGAACCCAGAGCCCGTTGCGGACCTGCCGGAAATAGGCGGCCCTGGGATCCGCGTCCACCTGCGGATCGATTTCGCCGGCGCGCGGAAGAGGGTGCATCAGGATAGCGTGCTCCGGCAAGCGGCGCATCAGCTCGGGACCCACGACATAGACGCCGCGATATCGTTCGTACTCCACCGCCGACTCGAAGCGCTCCGCCTGGATGCGGGTCTGATACAGCACGTCGAGCGTGGGCGCCGCCTCGGCCAGGTCCGTTGTCTCCCGCACCCGCAGCTGCGGCCCCAGCGAGCGCAACACGTCCTTGCCCATGCGCAGGCCGGGTGGGGCGATCAGCACCAGCTCGTTGCCGGTGAATCGCGAGAGGAGGCCGGCCAGCGAGTGTGCCGTGCGGCCGTTCCGGAGATCGCCGGCAAGCCCGATGCGCAAATGGTCGAGGCGGCCCAGTTCCTTCTTGATGGTGTACAGGTCGAGTAACGCCTGGGTCGGGTGCTGACCGGGGCCGTCGCCGGCGCTGATGACCGGTACCTGCGCCACGCGCGCGGCCCGTTGCGCGGCGCCCACCTCCGGATGACGCAGCACGATGGCGTCGGCGTAGGCACCCACCACTCGGATCGCATCCTCGAGTGATTCACCCTTCGCCGCGGACGACGTCGTGCCGGCGCTCTCGGCGCTGATGACCTGCCCGCCGAGCCGGAGCATCGCCGCCTCGAATGAGAGGCGCGTCCGGGTGCTCGGCTCATAGAAGATGGTGGCAAGCAGCCGGCGCTGGAGCCGATCCGGGTCGCCGCCGCCGCCTTCGAAACCGGCCGCCCGTTCGAGCAGCCGCGCGATCAGGGGAGCGTCGAGGTTTTGTGGCCCGGTCAGGTGTCGAGGGGCGACCTGCGTCCGCGCGAGCGGAGCGGCCAGGGTGTCGGTCATCGATTCTCCTTTCGGCCTCGCTGGGCCGGGTTAAAGGACGAAGGTCCGGGTAAGTCTACGGGGGCGGCGGCAGCCTGTCAAACGGAAAGGCGGGGCCGCTGATATCAACGGTGTCTATCGAACGCATCGGAGAAAAGAATTGGACAAATACCACATCGCCCGATAGTCTTGATCTAGCGTTTGACAGGCGCGATATCAAGTCATGTGTCACCCCGGGCGAGCGGGAGCACATCGGAGGCATAAGGCGAGATGGAAGTTATCGTCTACACGCGGCCCGACTGCGAAAGCAGCCGGCGGATCAAGGAGATTCTTGAGAACCGGGGCGTCGCATTCAAGGAACATATCTGCGCTGACGGCAAGCTCGACGGGAACGACCTGCGCAACCTCGATATCGACGTCAAGGACGTTCCGCTCACCGTGATCGACGGCGTTCCGATCGCGGGCCTGCAGCAGGCGCAGATCGAGCAAGCGATCGGCTGGATCGGGTTCTAGGAAACCCCTCCCTGTCCCTCCCCACAAGGGGGAGGGAATCGCATTGGGCTTGTACCATGAATTCGTGCCCGAGATCGGGAAGCTGCTCATCATCGTCGGTGGCTTCATCGTGCTGGTCGGGCTGGTCCTCTTCTTCGGTCTGCGAGTCCCATTTCTCGGCCGGCTGCCCGGCGACATTTCGGTCGACCGCGGCAATGTCCACTTCTATTTTCCGATCGTCACCTGTCTGCTGTTGAGCCTGGTGCTGACCCTGCTCCTCAACCTCTTTTTCCGCCGCTGATCGGTCAGCTCGTCCGCGCTTTGCGGATTCCCTGGTAGAGGTCGCGCAGCTCCGGCGTGATCGGTTCCGGCAGGCGAATCTCAAGCGTCGCGTACAGGTCCCCCGCCACGCCATCCTTGAGTGCGGGCAGTCCTTTGCCCTTGAGCCGGAACACCTTGCCCGCCTGGCTACCGGCCGGCACGCGCAACTGGAGCTGGGCGCCCGTCAGGGCCTGGATGGTGACCTCGTCGCCGAGCGCCGCCTGGTCGTCGAGCACCGCCAGCGGCGTATACAGGTCGCGTCCCTTGGCGGCGAAGCGCGGATGCGGCTGCAGCTGGACTCGCAGGTAAAGGTCACCGTGCTGAGCGGCCCGCTGGCCCTCGCCTTTGACCCGGATCCGAGAACCCTCGATCACGCCCGCCGGAATCTTGACCAGGATCTGGCGCCGGGTTGCCCGCACCCCCGCGCCGCCACAGGTCGGACAGGTGACACTTTCCATCACGGTCCGATTGCCGACCTTGCGACGTTCGCCGGTGAAGCCGGACCCACCACAGGTTGGACACGTCTCGGGGACTTCGGTCTGGATGGTTCGCTCGCCACCACGGGCCGCCTCCTCAAGGGTGATCTCGATCGGATGTTCGATGTCCTCACCGCGTTCGCGGGTGACCGTCCGTCCCCGCGGCCCTTCGAAATCGAAGCCGGAAAATCCGCCCGCCTCGCCCGCGAAGAAGGTGTTGAAGAAGTCGCTGAAGTCGCCGACTCCGGCAGCGCCGGTGCCTCGGCGTGCCTGCGACTGATACTGGCGGGCGAACTCCTGCTCCCGCTCAATGCGTTCCCAATCGGAGCCAAGCTGATCGTATTTCGAGCGCTTCTTCGGGTCACTCAACACTTCGTAAGCCTCGTTGATCAGCTTGAAGCGGTCGGTGGCTTTCGGGTCCTTGTTGACGTCCGGGTGGTACTGCCGAGCCAGGCGCCGGTAGGCTGACTTGATCTCCTTCTCGCTGGCAGTCCTGGAAACGCCCAGGGTCTGGTAGTAGTCCTTGTACTCGGGGGTGGCCATTCTTCAATACGGATAGATGCCCGAAATGGCGGCGGCCGAAACCGGCCGTATCGTCGCCGCCCTATATAGGCGTCCGAACCGTCGCGTACTCGCGGCAATGCTGGACGAACTTGTCGACCAGCAGGGGATTCTGTCCGAAATGGAGGTGGACGTAGCTGGCCAGCAGGTTCGGCGCCACGAATCCTTCGTAGCCGATCACCTCACCTTCGGCATTCAACATCTGGTAGGCGGACTTGAGCCCGCCGTTGTGGCCGGTGATCCGGCTCCAGTGAAACTCGTGTCCGCGGTAGAACTGGCCGCGGGGCGAAAGAATGCTGTCCTCCAACGTCAGGAGCTGTCGGTAGCCGAAGCGGTGGATTTCGCCGTCCATTTCGACATCAACCGGAATCACGCCCACCATCTGGTGGGCGCCGTCGGAGGTGCGCAGTGAGCGACCCAGGTACATCAGCCCGCCGCACTCCGCATAGATCGGCACCCCGTTGCGGTAGGCGCGCTCAATCGATTCGGCCATCGCGCCGTTCCGGGCGAGCGGTTCGACGAAGCTTTCGGGAAATCCTCCACCGAGGTAGACGCCTGCGGCATCCTGCGGGAGGTGCGCATCTTCCAGCGGGCTGAAGGGCACCACCTGGGCGCCGTGCTCTTCGAGCAACTCGAGGTTTTCCGGGTAGTAGAAGTTGAACGCGTCGTCGTAGGCGACCGCCAGCCGCACCGTCGGTCCGGCAGCGGGTTTGCCCTGGAAGATTTTCTTCGGCACCAGCGGCACCAGCTCAGCCTTACCGGCGATCCTCAGCAGTAGGTCGAGATCGACATCGCGATTGATCGTTTCAGAAAGCAGCCCGATCATCCGGTCCCACTCCTTGTTCTCCGTCACCGGCAGGAGCCCGCGCTGGCGTTGTGGAATATCGAGCTGCGCCATTTTCGGCAGCGCGCCGAGAACTGGCAACTTGGCGATATCCCAGACCGCGTCCTCGACGCTGCGGCGGTGCGCATCCGACCGGACGTTGTTGAGCAAGACTCCGGCAATCCTGGGCGACTCGCCATAACTCTTAAAGCCGAGCGCCACCGCGGCGGCGCTCTGCGCCATGTCGGCGACATCGACCACCAGCACCACCGGCGCCTTGACGATGCGGGCCACGTCAGCCGTGCTCCCGTCGGGACTTCCACCACGGCCATCGAACAGGCCGAGCATGCCTTCGATCAGCGCCAGGTCGGCCCCCAGCGCACCCTGGGCAAGCACCTGGCGGAGCGCGCCTTCGCCCAGCATCCAGGAGTCGAGATTGCGGCACGGCCGACCACTCACGTGGGCCAGGTAGGCGGGATCGATGTAGTCGGGGCCAACCTTGAACGACTGCACCGTCAGGCCGCGCGCCTTGAACGCAGCGATCAATCCGGCAGTCAGAATCGTCTTTCCGACGTTGCTCGCGGTCCCCGCGATGACCAGCCTGGGAGTGCGAACCTCGTCCAGCATCTTGCCTCGCTATCGCTTGCTAAACAAGGTGCCTCTTCCCCAAAGCACCTGCCTGACGGCTACCGTAGCACAGGGCCGGCGCTGTCGTAAAGGCGTTCAGTAATTATGTCGCCGCTAGACGCCGGCGAGAACCAGGGCAGGTTGCGCGGCAGGACGGAGATCGCGCAGATGCAGGCGGAGCCGGTCGAGCCCGTCCCACCGATCACACTGGAGGGCGTAGACCACGTCGAGGCGACGGCCGGCCGGAAGGTGAGGCGCGGCCGCCCCTTTGTCGAAGGCGATGGCCTCCGCCGAAGCGGTCCGGTCACGCAGGTGCAGACGCAGGTGACGGCGATCCGCGCCAAACGTCTCGGTCCTGACGATCTCGGCCTCGCGGCTGAGCAGCAGGGGCTCACGATTTCCGACGCCAAACGGCGACAGCATCTGGATCTCGTGGTGAAGGCTCGGCTTCAGATCGGCGAACGCCGCGGACGCCTCGATCCGAACGGGCCTCGAGAACGCATCGCCATTCAGCCGGGCTGCCGCATATGCCTCCAGACACCCCTTCAGCTCCGCGAACCGGCTGGAACGCACCGTCAGACCGGCGGCCATGGCATGTCCGCCAAATCGATGGAGCAACGGAGCACAGTCATGAAGGCAGTCGACGAGGTGGAAGCCCTCGATGCTGCGCGCCGACCCTCGCCATTCGTCGCCGTCGGTGTTGAAGACAAAGGTTGGCCGGTAGAACTCCTCCACCAGCCGGCTCGCCGCGAGACCCAGCACGCCGAGTGGCCAGCTGGCCGCTCCCATCACGATCACGGCCGCGGCATTGTCCAGCTCTTCGACCTGGAGCTTCGCCTCACGGACGATCTCGGCGGTGAGCTGCTGACGTTGCGCATTCTGATCCTGCAGCCGCTGCGCCAGCGGATCGGCTGACTCGCGGTTGTCGCTCATCAACAACTCAAGCGCCAGCATCGCGTCCTCCATCCGGCCGGCGGCGTTGATGCGCGGCCCCAGTTGAAAGGCGAGATGCTCGGCGGTTACCGGGCCACTGATCCCGGCGACCGCCAGCAGGGCCGCGCATCCTGCACCCGGCGCCTGATTCAAGCGCTGCAGACCGGCCCGAACGATAGCCCGGTTCTCACCGTGCAGGGGGACCACGTCGGCGACGGTGCCGAGGGCGACCGCGTCCAGCGACTGCGCGGGGTCCAGCCGTCCGGGAAACGCGCGTTGCTCCAGCGCGACCAACAGCTTGTAGGCGACGCCGCAGGCCGCCAGCCCGTCGAAGGGATAGGGGCAATCCGCTTGCTTCGGGTTGATGAGCGCATCGACTGGTGGTCGCTCTTCCCCAACCTCGTGGTGATCGGTAACGATCAGGCGCATGCCGGCAGGGCGGCCCCGGGCGACGTCAACGGAGTTGGTCCCGCAATCGCAGGTGATCACGAGGCGCGCGCCGCGCGCGTGCAGCTCTTTGAGCGCCTCAGCGTTCAGGCCGTAGCCTTCGGTGAACCGGTTGGGAATGTAGGTGATGACGTCGGCGCCAACCGACCGCAGCCCGCGTGCGAGCGTCACGCACGCGGTAACGCCGTCGGCGTCGTAGTCGCCGTAGACCGCGATCCGCTCACCCCGATGGACGGCATCGGCAATCAGCTCGCACGCGACCGCCATGTCCTTCAGTAAGAAGGGATCAGGTGCCCGCTCGAGGTCCGTCTGCAGCCACGGATCCAGCTGGCTCTGCCGGGTGACGCCCCGCCCGTGCAGGATTTGCCGGAAGACCGATGAGAAGGCCTCCAGCCCTGGTTGAGCCCGCAGCGGCTCGGGGAGGAGCCAGTTCCGGCGTTCCTTCTTCAAAACCGGCCGCATTATGGCACCGTCTAGCGACAGCTGCATGTCGACCTTTTCCACAGGTCACCGCGATCAGCGAATCGGCCTGCACTCCTCGAGGACCCGGCGAGCTGATTCGAGGTCACCGGGTCGGGCCACCAGGATCCGCACGATCGGAAGATCGAGCCCGGTCGCCAGCCGCACGAATTGCTGGCGCGTCTGTCCCGGCACGCCCGCGGCGCCGATCGCGGAGACAAACGCTGGGTTTGGAGGGCCGTCCGATGCCTCGATCCGCCGCAGCTCCTGCGCGAAACCCATGCGCTCGAAGTGGCTGCGGTACGCCGGCATACCCAGGGCGTAGCGGAGGGCGGCCGCGGCCACCCGACCTCGAGCCAGCTCCGCGTCCGGATCGACGGCCGTTCTGACGTACTCGACCACGCGCGGCACCGGCCGGCCGGCGGCGAGCGCGGCAGTGACCAGTGTCTGCCGTGACCATTCGATCCATTCGGCCGTACACCAGTTCAACGCGACACCGTCGGCCAGCTCGCCGGCGACCCCCAACATCAGGGGGCCAAGGGCGGCCACATAGAGCGGCATCGCGGCCGGCAGCCGCTGTCGAAGGTCGGTCAGATAAGGGCGCATCGCCTGAGCGGGCCGCGGCAGCAGCCCGCTGCCGACGACCAGGGTGAATCGTCCGTTTGTCGCATCCCAGAGGTGTTGCGCATGTTGCGCGTAGAAGGGCGCTGGGCGACCCGACGCGGGTACGGCGGAGATGCCAACCGGCAATCCACTCGCGTCGTGCCAGCGCAGACAGCGGTCGAATGCCCCAGCGTCCGCGCCGGAGTTTGTCCAGGCCGACTCGTAACCCAGGTCGGCGGCCAATCGAACGAGGCGCACCTCGTCGGCTTCGCTCAGGCCCTGGTCGGGATCGAGGGCGAAACCGGTTGGCAAGTCAGCCCGCGGCGTTTACGCGGCGGCTTCTTGCTGAACGATCACCGGCGGTGTCCGCTCCTTGCTCCAGTTGAGCAATGCGATCACCGCAATCAGCAGCAATGTGCCAATGGCCTGAGCCGGATACAGGCGCTGGCCGAAGAAAATCGTCTGGCCGAACACGGCTACCGCTGGCGCGGTTGCAATGATGGTGGCCGCCACCGGATAGGCCATCTCGGCCACCGTCGCGAGGGTCGCAGGGGTACTCGCCAGCGCGCGGTAATAGAGGAGCAGCGCCAGCAGACCTGGTATCAGGGCGATGCCAAGAAACGGAACCACGTCACCAGGACGGTATTGAGCAAAACCTGCAATGCCCGACTGCGTGAGCACCACAACAACAAGGACTGGAAGGGCAATCGTGAAGCGAAGGGCGGTGGTCGTCTGAAACGACAGCGTACCGAGGACGAAACGCCCGAGGACCGTTCCGCTGGCCCAGAGCGCCGCGGCGCCCAGCGCGTACAGCCCGACCTCGACCTCGCCGTGCTGGAGGGCGGAGATCGGCGCCGTTGGGTCACTCGCAAACAGCACCAGGTAGACGGCCGCGATTGCAAGCGCGGCGATCGGCCAGAACCAGAGGCGCCGCCGCTCCCCCAACACAATCCAGGCGAGCGTGATCGCAATCAACGGTTGAGTCTGCTGAAGCACGTAGGTTTCCGCGAAGAGCTGATGCTGCGCAGCCAGCTTGAACGATTGTGTGAACAGCAGGGTCGCCACCGCTTGCGGGCCAACCCCGATCAGGATCATGGCGAGCCAGCCCCGCCATGACATCCGCTTCATCTCCGGCCATCCCCGCACCAGGAAGACGAGCAGGAAGACAGTGATAAGGAAGTCTTCGACCACCACGATCTCCGAGGCCGTCAAATGGACCAGGTGGCTCCGGAAATAGACGTCGGACGCCCACATGGTGGCGGCCACGGCAACCAGCACCACCGAAAAGCGATCGACAAGGCTGCGTGGCGCCGGCTTTGTTGCGGTCTGGCTCCGGGTCGTGGGAACGGCCACCGTCATTACTCCTTTGGCCGCCGGGGCAGCGATCGGGCGCACCGCGTGCGCTCCGAGAGCCTTCTTTCATCCCGACTGTACGGTCGGCCCCGGAGTGGGCTTACACCTTCACCGGGTCATGCGTCGTAGGACGCTCGCGGGCTTTACCGCCGATCGGGGATTCACACCCCTGCCCCGAAGACCAACTACAACAATAGCAGCGGCCGGCAAAGGTCGCAGCCGGGATCGACGCTTGCGGTCGGCTAAGTCAGCCGGTCGCGCAACCTTCCGAGATCGCGATAGCCGACCGGTACGACGCCCAGGTCGGCCACCTCCTCTTCGATCCTCGTGAAGGCCGCGGATTGCTCGAGCGGTATCCGATCGAGGAGTCGGCTGGTCGCCAGGACATACTCGTGCGATGGGACGTGATTCTTCGCCAAGCGGTGGGGCACGATGACGTCCGTCCCGTGGAGTTGCTCCACCCGGCCGACTCGAAATCGTGAATATTCACCGTGATGCGCGATCACTTTGACGGTCAGCATCGGCGCTCTCACGCAGGCCTGGCAGGAGCAATGCACGGCCCGGGTCGCGACCACATCACGGAGACGTCGATGGAAGGCCAGGTAGGTCGCATCGAACCAGCCCATCAACTCGGGGCCAGTATTGTCGCCGAAAAAGAAAACGGCATCGCCCTCAAAGTTGGAGACTTGGAGGTGACCGCCAAGGCTTTCTACGACTGCGTCCAGGAGCTCACCGATCAGGATCTGCGAGTGGGCGAGCTCCGTCTCGGCCACGAACGTGGTATAGCGGGAGATGTCGACAAGTACGAGCGGGCCGCTGGCACTGTGATCCTCAGGGACATCCGATACCAGTGGAGGCTCGCCTGGTCGATCCTGTGCATTCATTTGCCGTGGGCCGGACTCTAGCCTAGTGCTTGAAGTGGCGCTCGCCGGTGAAAACCATGGCGACGCCAGCGGCGTCGGCGGCCGCGATGGCCTCGCTGTCCTTCACGGAGCCGCCCGGCTGGACGATCGCCCGAATGCCCGCGCGACCCGCGACCTCGATGCCGTCCGGGTAGGGGAAAAAACCGTCGCTCGCCAGCACGGAGCCCTGCGCTCGCGGGCCGGCACGGTGCACGGCAAGCTCAACCGCCTCGACCCGGCTCATCTGCCCGGCGCCGACGCCGACCGTCGCGCCCTGGTGTGCCAGCACGATCGCGTTTGATCGCACGTGCTTGACGACCGTCCAGGCGAACTGCAGGTCCTTCCAGGTCGCGTCGTCGGGGGCCTTCGCCGTCACGACGCGGGCCTCGCCCAGCGTATTACCGGTGTGGTCCACCGTCTGAACCAGGAAGCCGCCGGTGATCGGACGAGCATCTAGCGCCAACTGCAACGGCCCGGGTCCCGGCTGCAGCACCCGCAGTTTCGGTCTGGCCTTGAAGACCTCGAGTGCTGACTGATCGAAGGATGGCGCGACCACGACCTCGAGGAAGAGCTCGACCACGTTCCTGGCGACGGTGGCATCGACCGGGCGGTTGAAGGCGACGATGCCGCCGAAGGCCGACCGGCGATCGCTGGCCAGCGCTCGGTCGAAGGCATCCGCCGGATCGGAGCCGACCGCCACCCCGCAGGGGTTGGCGTGTTTGATGATGGCGACCGCGACCGACGAGAAATCCCCAACCAGCGACCAGGCCGCCTGAGCATCGAGCAGGTTGTTGTAGGACAGCTCGAGCCCCTGCCACTGCCTGGCCTCCGCGAGCCCGCCGCCCTGGGCCGTCCGATACAGCGCCGCCGACTGGTGCGGATTCTCGCCGTAGCGGAGGTCGCGCAGTTTGCGGCCGCCCAGGGTGAAATCCTCCGGTAGCGGTGTCGTCCCCTGGCCATCGCGGAGGTGTTCGCCAATCGCCGCGTCATAGGCGGCCGTGTGGCCAAAGGCCACCGCCGCCAGGTGCCGGCGTAGCGACGGAGGGATGCCGGTCCGATCTTTGAGCGCGGCGAGTACGCTCGGGTAATCACTCGGCCGGACCACCGGCAGCACATGGTCGTGATTCTTGGCGGCTGCCCGCAGCAACGTCACCCCCCCGATGTCGATGGACTCGATAGCTTCGGCGTGCCCGGCACCGGACGACACGGTATCGACAAACGGATAGAGGTTGACGACCACGAGGTCGATCAGCTTCAGCTCCCGGTCGGCAAGCTCTTGCAGATGGCGCGGCTCGTCGCGGCGCGCGAGGATCCCGGCATGCACGTTGGGGTGCAGCGTCTTGACGCGGCCATCGAGCATCTCGGTGAATCCGGTCAGCTCGTGCAGGGCGTGGACGGGAACACCCGCATCACGCAGGGCGCGCTCCGTGCCGCCGGTCGCGTAGATCGTCACGCCAAGGCTGTCGAGACCGCGAGCGAAATCGTTAAGTCCATCCTTGTCCGAGACGCTCAGAAGCGCGTTCATCCGGTGATCGGGAGCGCCTGGCCGGCGAGCCGCCTGACGACCACCGGCAGCAGGGTATGTTCCTCGGCCTGGATCCGCTCCCGAAGTGTCTCTACGGTGTCATCGGGCCGCACCTCGACGCGTCGCTGGGCAAGGATCGGACCCGCGTCCACATCTTTGGTTACCACGTGCACGGTACATCCGGTCTCCGTGACGCGCGCCTCCAGCGCCATGGCGACGGCGTCCATGGTGCCGGCGAACTGCGGCAGGAGTGAGGGGTGAATATTGATGATGCGGCCGGCGAACTCGCGGGTGAAGACCCGTTCCAGGATAGCGTCGTACCCGGCGCACACCACCAGCTCCACGCCGTGCAGGCGAAGCGACCTCACCATGGCGAGGTCGCGGCCCTTACGGTCGGGGTAATCGGCAAGCCGGAAGGTCGCCCGCGAAATGCCCGCCTTCTTGGCCAGCTCGAGCGCTGCGCACTCGCGGTTCGCACAGACGAGCACGACGCGCGCCGGGTAGAGCGGGTCTTTCATCGCCCCGATCAGCGCCTGCAGGTTGCTGCCCCGGCCGGACACCAGGACGCCAACCCGGAGCCGGCTCACTCCAGGATCTGAACACGCCGCTGCTCGGATGCCACGATGTCGCCGACCTGGAAGATCTCCCCGTCCAGGACCCGCAGCGCGGTCGCGGCGTTCGACTCCTCCACGACGACGATCATCCCGATTCCCATGTTGAAGGTGCGCCACATCTCCTCGTCGGCGACGAAGGGGGCCAGGTAGGAGAAGATCGGCGGCTCCGGCCAGGTACCACGCTGAATGCGGGCTCCGAGGCCGACCGGCAGGATCCGTGGCAGGTTTCCAACGATGCCACCGCCGGTGACGTGTGCCAGGCCTTTGATGGTGACCGCCTCGCGCAGCCGCCGTACCGGCTCCAGGTACGAAGGGTGGGGCGCCAGGAGCGCATCGAGCACCGTCTGACCGTTCCCGGGGATCGTCTGCACCAGTGCCTGGCTGGGGATGACGCGGCGGGCCAGGCTGAAGCCATTGGTGTGCAGGCCGGTTGACGGCAACGCCAGCAGCGCGTCGCCGGCATTGATCGAGGTACCGTCGATGATGGCGTCGCGCTCGCAGATCCCCACCATGAAGCCGGCGATGTCGTAGGTCGCCGGCCGATAGAGCCCCGGCATCTCGGCCGTTTCCCCGCCGAGCAGCGCGCAATTGACCTCCCGGCAGGCGTTCGCCATCCCGGCCACCACCTCGGCCACGACCGGCGGATCGAGCACGCTGGTGGCGACATAGTCCAGGAAGAACAGGGGCGCAGCACCCGCGGTCAGGACGTCGTCGACGCAGTGGTTGACGAGGTCGGCGCCGATCTGGGTGTGACGGCCGGCTTCGCTGGCGAGCAGCACTTTCGTCCCCACGCCGTCCGTGCTGGCGACGAGGACCGGTTGCTGATACCGGCGGACATCCAGGGCGAAGAGTCCGCTGAAGGGGCCCACCCCGGCCAGCACCTCGGGTCCCTGGGTGGACTCAGCCAACGGCTTGATCAGCTCGACCGCGCGGTTCCCGGCATCGATGTCGACGCCCGCATCGCGATAGGTGCTCATGTCAGGACGGTCTCCAGCGCCAGCTTGTCCATCTCGAGCTGTACCGGGACCGGGACCGGGTAATCCCCGTCAAAGCAGGCCATGCAGAAGCCGGTCACATTCTTGACGGCGCGGAAGAGCCCCGCCTTGCTCAGGTATTTCAGCGAGTCGGCGCCGATCAGGCGCTCGACCTCTTCGACCGTCCGGCCCGAGGCGATCAGCTCCGAGCGGCTGGCGATATCGATGCCCATGAAGCAGGGCCACTGGATGGGCGGGCTGCTGATCCGCATGTGGACGGCTTTCGTGCCGGCCCGTCGCAACTCTTCAACGATCTTCCGGCTGGTCGTGCCGCGAACGATCGAGTCATCAACGAGTACCACTCGCTTGCCGTCGAGGATCTCGCGCAGGGGGTTGAACTTCAGCTTGATGCCGATGTTGCGCAATCGCTGGTTCGGCTGGATGAAGGTGCGCGTGATGTAGCGGCTCTTGATCAAGCCCTCGCTGTAGGGGATGCCGCTGGCCTCCGCGAAGCCGACCGCCGCCGGCGTCCCCGAATCCGGCAAGGAGATGACGATGTCACCGTCGGCCGGCGCCTCCCGGGCGAGCTCCCGGCCCATGTTGCGTCGGGCCTCGTACAACGACTGACCCTGCAAGCGTGAGTCGGGGCGGGCGAAGTAGATGAACTCGAACATGCACATCGCCTTCCGCGTGGAAGGAAGCAGCTGCTCGGCTGACGCTTGGCCCTGCCCCAGCAGGACCGCCTCACCAGGTTCGATCTCGCGCACGAACTCGGCGCCGACCGTGTCGAGCGCGCAGGTCTCGGAGGCGATGATGCCGCCACCGTCGGGGAGGCGGCCCAGGCAGAGTGGGCGGATGCCGAGTGGGTCGCGCACGCCGACCAGGCTGTCGCGGGTCAAGACAAGCAGGCAGTACGCTCCCTGCAATCGCGGTAGCGCGCTGCGGAGGACGGCCCGCAGGTCGGACCCACCCGTTCGGCCGAGCAGCTCCGCAATCACCTCGGTGTCACTGGAGGTGGTGAAACGGACGCCCTCCAGTTCCAGGCCTTGGCGCAGCGACTGGGCATTCGTCAGGTTGCCGTTGTGCGCGATGGCCATCGTGCCGAGCTGTGGGTGTTCGACTGTGATCGGCTGCGCGTTCTCGAGCCGGTTCGAGCCGGTGGTCGAGTAGCGCGTATGGCCGAGCGCGAGCTGGCCGGTCAGACGTTCCAGCGCGGCCTGATCGAAGGCCTGCGCCACCAGTCCCATTGCTTTGTGCACTCGTAGCTGGCGGCCATCACTGACCGCGATCCCCGCGCTCTCCTGACCGCGGTGCTGCAGGGCATAGAGACCGAAGTAGGTCAGGTTGGCGACATCTTCACCGGGCGCCTCGATGCCGAACAGACCACACTCCTCATGCATCCGTTCCTCGGCGAGCCAGTGACGGCGGATCAAAATGGGGTCTCCCAGGCGGCACGCAGGGTATCGAGGGGAACCCGGATTTCCGAGCCCACCTGGAAGTCATCCCCGCCTACCACGCCGATGGCATGCAGGGGGACATGATGGTGCGCCATCAATTTCTGCAGCTCCGGTACCCGACGGGGCGCCACGCTGACGATGACGCGGCCCTGCGACTCACCGAAATAGAAGGCCTCACGGCTGACCGGTCCGGCGATACCCGGGCAACGGAGCCCGCGTCCGCCGAAGAGGGCGCTCTCCGCCAGCGCAATGAGCAGACCGCCATCGGCAACATCGTGGGCGCAGCGTAGCACTCCTCTCCCGATGGAATCGAGCAGCCCCGCTTGCAGGCGACGCTCCATCTCGAGACTCACCATCGGTGGCCGGCCTTCCAATTTGGCGCCAAGCAGCCGGAAATACGCACTGCCGGCGAGTTCCTCACGGGTCTCGCCCAGCAGAAAGACGAGATCACCATCATCCTGAAACCCAGCAGGACAACGAGCCGACACGTCGTCCAGCAAGCCGACCATGCCGATCACCGGCGTCGGCGGGATGTTCCGCTCACTCGTCTCGTTGTAGAGGCTCACGTTTCCGCTGACCACGGGCAGTTCGAAGGCGCGGCAGGCATCGGCCATTCCGCGCGTGCACTCCTGCAGTTGTCCAAAAACCTGGGGGCGCTGCGGGTTCCCAAAGTTGAGGCAGTTGGTTACCGCGATCGGACGCGCGCCGGTGCACACAATATTTCGGGCCGCCTCAGCCACCGCAGCTTTGGTGCCTTCATAGGGATCGAGGACAACGTACCAGGGGTTGCCGTCGGTGGTCAGGGCCAGCGCCTTGCGAGTGCCCGGCACCCGAAGCAGGGCCGCGTCGAAGCCCGGACCGAACACGGTATTGTCCTGGACCTGATGATCGTAGGTCCGATAAATGGGACGACGGCTGCGTAAGTTCGGGCTGGCGATCAAGTCGAGCAGGATGGCCTCCGGCTCATCGACCGACGGCAAGAGGGGCGAGAGCGGCTTATCGGGAAACGTGGCGGCCGGCGAACGCAGCGGCACGCCATCGATGAGCGTTTTCAATGGAAGATCGGCGACGACCACCCCAGCCTCTCGAATGCGGATCCGCCCGGTCGACGTCACGCTGCCGACCCGATCCGCATGCAGCTCGAAGTGATCGACGATCTGTCGCACCGCCGCCTCAGCCGGGGGTCTGACCACCACCAGCATCCGCTCCTGGGATTCGGACAGCATGACCTCGTAGGCGCTCATGCCCTGCTCCCGACGGCTGACGCGATCGATATCGATATCGATGCCGCGACGGCCACGGTGGGCCAGCTCGCTGGCGGCACTCGTCAATCCGGCAGCGCCCAGGTCTTGAATGGCCGTGACGCCGTCGAGCTCGTTGAGCTGCAGGCAGGCTTCACAGAGCAGCTTCTCGAGGAATGGGTTCCCAACCTGCACCGCGGGGCGCCGCGATACCGATCGCTCATCCATCTCCACGGAGGCGAAGGTCGCGCCGTGGATCCCGTCACGGCCTGTGTCGGCACCAACCATGAGCACGACGTCGCCGGTGCGATCAGCCTTCGCGCGGCGAAGTCGGCTCTGGGCCACCAGCCCGACGCACATCGCGTTGACGATCGGGTTGTCGGCGTAGCCGCGATCGAAATACACCTCACCACCGACGGTTGGACAGCCGAAACAGTTGCCGTAGCCGCCGATGCCGGCGACGACGCCCTGGAACAGGTGACGATTTCGGCCTTCCTCCAATGGACCGAAACGCAAGGCATTGAGGATTGCGATGGGACGTGCCCCCATGGCAAAAACATCCCGAAGGATGCCGCCCACCCCGGTAGCGGCCCCCTGGTAGGGCTCAATCGCCGACGGATGGTTGTGCGATTCGATCTTGAACACGACCGCCAGCCCATCGCCGATATCGACGGCTCCCGCGTTTTCGCCGGGTCCCTGCAACACATGCGGGCCCTCGGTGGGCAGCTGGCGTAGCAACGCCTTCGAGGTCTTGTAGGAGCAATGCTCACTCCACATTGCGCCGAGCATCCCGAGCTCAAGATCATTCGGGTCGCGCCCAAGAGCGCGGACGATGGTACGGTACTCATCCTCGTCGAGGGCCACGGCTTCGAGCCGGGCCTTTCCAATCGCCACTGCCACTAGACGGCCACCCGGGTCAGTGCATGGATGGCCGAACGAAACACGGCGAGCCCATCCTCGCTACCCAGCAGGGCCTCGCAGGCCCGTTCGGGATGCGGCATCATGCCGACCACATTGCCGCGCGCGTTGGAGATTCCGGCGATGTTGCCTAATGAGCCGTTCGGATTCGCCGCGGCAGTCACGCGGCCGTCGGGGGCACAGTAGCGGAACACGACCCGCCCGGCTCGCTCGAGTGACTCGAGGGTCGCCGCGTCGGCGAAGAAATTGCCCTCGCCATGTGAAATCGGGATTCGAAGCACCTGCCCGGGACGGCAGTCAAGGGTAAAGGCCGAGTCACTCTGCTCGACCCGCAGATGGACCCACTCACATCGAAACTCGCAAGACGCATTTCTGAGGAGCGCGCCGGGAAGCAGGCGGGCTTCTTGCAGGATTTGAAACCCATTGCAGATACCCAGCACCAGCCCGCCCCGATTCGCAAAGTCGGCAACCGCCTCCATCACCGGCGCGAACCGCGCAATCGCGCCGCAGCGCAGGTAGTCACCGTAGGAAAACCCGCCCGGCAGCACGACCAGTTCCAGATCGTCGAGAGCACGCTCGCGGTGGTCGACGTAGCGCACCGGCTCGCCGAGGATCTCACCGACTGCATGGAAACAGTCCCGGTCACTCCAGGTGCCCGGAAAGACGACGATTCCCGTCCTCAAGCGGGTTGCACCTCGATGCGGAAATCTTCGATAACCGCATTGGCGAGAAGCTGCTGCGCCATCTCCTCGACCCGAGCCCGGGCACGATCTTCGTCCGGCTCGTCCAGCGTGATCGCGAGGTACTTGCCCGCCCGCACATCTTTCACCGAATCGAACCCAAGAGCCTGCAGGCCGCCCCGGATGGTGAGGCCCGCTGGATCATTGACGACCGGCTTCAGCGTGACAAAGACTTCAGCTCGGTACATGACGCCTCAAACGCTCGCTTCGCTCTCCGCGCGGCTCGCGTGGACCGGCAGGCCCGAGGCGCCGGAGCGCCTCGAGGTAGCGGACACTCGTTCCCTCAACGACCTCATCAGGTAGCGGGGGCGCCGGCGGTTGCTTGTTCCAACCAACCTGTTCGAGGTAATCGCGGACGAACTGCTTATCGAAGGAGGGCTGGGGTCCACCAGGACGATATCGTTGCGCATCCCAGAATCGCGACGAATCGGGGGTCAACAGCTCGTCAATCAAGATGACGTCACCACCGTGGAACCCGAACTCAAACTTCGTATCCGCCAGGATGAGCCCCGACTGCAGCGCGCGTTCCGCCGCAAACCCGTAGAGCGAAAGACTGAGACGTTCGAGCGTCTGGGCCAGCTCGCGGCCAGTCCGGTGGGCGAGCTCGGCCGGTGAGATGTTTTCGTCATGGCCGGAGGTCGCCTTGGTGGCCGGCGTAAAGACCGGCTCCGGCAGTCGGTCGCTCTCTCGCAGCCCCTCGGGCAGCCGCTCACCGGCGATCGACCCGCTGCGCTGGTAGTCCTTCCAACCCGACCCCGAAATATAGCCGCGTACCACGCACTCGAACAGGATGGGCTCGGCCATCACCACCCGCATGCTGCGCTGCTCGAGGTCCGGCTGCTCGCTGAGGACCGAGGTTGGGATCGACAGGTCAGGGGCAAGGTGGTTGCGGACCAGGCCGGCCGTCTCCCGGAACCAGGCGAGGGACAGCTGATTCAAGACCCGGCCTTTTTCCGGGATCGGGGTTGGCAGCACGACGTCGAATGCGGAGATTCGGTCGGTCGCCACCATCAGGAGTTCGCGATCGCTCAGGCGGTAGGTATCGCGCACCTTTCCCTGTGAGTGGAGCGGCAGCGGCAGCGAGGTGGTCAGGATGGGAGTCATGCGGGTGACAGGGCCACCGGATCAAGTCCGACGCGCTCGAAGGTCACGTCCAGATGGCGCAGGTAATACGCCGGATCGAACAGCTCCGCCAGCTCCTCGGCGGTGAGTCGCTCGCGCACCTCCGGCGCCTGCCCGACGATGGTCTTGAAATCCTGTCCATCATCGAGCGCACTGAGGGCCGCCCGCTGCACCACCCGGTAGGCGTCCTGGCGCGACATCCCCTTCTGCACCAGAGCCAGCAGGACCCGCTGGGAGAAAACCACGCCGCCGCTCCGATACAGGTTGGCCCGCATCCGCTCGCGGTCGATGGTCAACCCTTCCAGGATTTCGGCCATCAAGCGGAGCATGTAATCGAGAAGGATGCACGCGTCGGGGAAGATGATCCGTTCCGCGGAGGAGTGACTGATGTCGCGCTCGTGCCAGAGCGCCTGGTTCTCCAGCGCCGTCTGGGCGTAGCCGCGGACGACCCGGGCCAGCCCGCAGACTCGCTCGCTCAGGATGGGGTTGCGTTTGTGCGGCATCGCGGAGGAACCCTTCTGCTGCTCGCCGAACGGCTCGCGGACCTCGGAGACCTCACTCCGCTGCAGATGGCGGATATCGGTGGCGAATTTCTCCAGGCTCCCGCCGAGCACCGCGAGCGTCGAGAGGTAGGCGGCGTGCCGGTCGCGCGCGATCACCTGGGTGGTCACCGGCGCAACCTTCAGACTCAGCTTCGCGAGGCTGGCCTCTTCGACCCGCGGGTCGACGGTGGCGTGGGTGCCCACCGCGCCGGACAGCTTGCCCACCCGGATGTCGTCGCGCGTGGTGACCAGGCGCTGGCGGTCACGGTCCAGCTCGTCCAGCCAGCCGGCGAGCACAAAGCCGAAGCTGAGCGGTTCGGCATGGATACCGTGGGTCCGGCCGGCCATCAGGGTCCCGCGCTCCTCGATCGCCCGGCGCCGGATCACGGACGACAGGCGATCGAGATCGTTGAGAAGGATGTCGGCGGCGCGCACCAGCTGCAGGGCGAGCGCCGTATCGAGGATGTCGGAGGAGGTCAAGCCGCGGTGCAGATAGCGGGCATCGTCGCCGACCGATTCGGCCAGCGAGTCCAGGAACGCAACCACGTCATGCCCGACCCGCTCCTCCAGGCGCGCGATGTGCTCGGCATCGACGGTCGCGTGCCGGAGACGCTCGATCGCTGATTTCGGGATCTCCCCGATCTCGGCCCACGCCTCGGTCACGACGAGTTCGATCCGCAGCCACAGTTCGTAGCGCTGCGTTGGAGAGAAGAGCTCGCTCATCTCCGGGTGAGCGTATCGGGGGATCAAACGGCGGCTGGTCTCCTTTTGGGTGGCGGGCCGTCGGTGACCGGCTGATTATACTGGCGATTCCCCGCCCAAAACCGGTGGATCAGGCGTGACGCGGACCGTAACCTCCCTCCCTTTGGGCGCCTTTTTCTTATACAGGGAGTTGCTGGTACATTGGCCGAACACGTAACCAAGAGGGGGCGTGTCCCGTTCAGTCTGCAGCGGGCGCCCCGTGGGGTGCCTTGATGCCGGACAGATTTGAAGAGCGGGAACTTGTCGAGCGGGCGAAGCTGGACCCGGACGCGTTCGGGGCACTTTACGATCGCTATTTCCCGCAGATCTATCGCTTTGCGTATTCACGAGTGCGAGACCAGTCGCTGGCAGAGGATGTGACGTCGGAGGTGTTCTTTAAAGCGCTGAAAAACATCAAACGGTACACCTACTCGGGCCACCCCTTCTCCTCCTGGCTCTACCAGATCACGCTCAACGCGGTCGCCGACCACTATCGCGGGGCGGCGGGAAAAGAGGTCGAGCTCGAGGAGGGCGCCAGCCTGCCCAGCACCGAGCCAACGGTGGTCGACGAGGTGGTGCGGCGCGATCGCAGCCGCCGGGTCTGGTCCGCCATCGACCAGCTGCCGAAGCAGCAGCGGGCCGCCATGGTGCTGAAGTTCGGCGAGGACCGGAAGATCGAGGAGATCGCCCAGATCCTGGGCAAGAGCTCGGGGGCGGTGAAGCTGCTGCTGCACCGCGGGGTCGAGCGGCTGCGCCGCGAGCTCCCGCCGGAATTCGAACTGGGGACGCCCTGATGGACGACAAAGAACTCGACGAACTCTTCACCGATCCGGCCCACCAGGAAGTGGTCGACCTCCTCAAGACCTCGCGGCCCGCGACGCCGCCGCTCGACCCCAACTTCCGTCTTCACCTCCGGGCCCAGTTGATGGCCGAGGCCAGGAAGACGTTGGTCCCGCGGGCCTCGCGGTCATGGTTTCCCTTCAACTTCACGCCATCGGTGCTCGCGCCGGCGATGGCGGCGGTGGCCGCCGGCTTCATCGTCGTGCTCGGTATCGAGGTCTACCTGGCGAACCAGCCGACGGCAGCACCGGTGGCCTTCGATGTCAGCAAGCTCAACAACAAGTCCAACGTCGCCACCGGTGAGCCGATCGAGATCCCCTTCAGCGGGCCGGTCGACAAAGCCGCGGTGGAGATCCAGATCGAGCCGGCAACGTCATTCACGCAGCAGTGGGTCGGCCAAACCCTGGTCATCGTCCCCGATCATCAACTGGCTCCGAACACGACCTATACGGTCACGGTGAAGCCCAGGGCGACTCTCGCCACCCCGAATCCATCCAATCCCAATAGCCCGAAGCCGGCCGTGGCACCCACGCCGGCCGTGGTGCACTTCACGACGGTTCGGGCACCCATCCCGCCGGTAGTCCCGCCGTCGTTTCGGAGCGCCGGCGTCACGTACGGCTTCGACAGCCGGCTCGGCGACTCGGGCAAGCTCAAGATTCTGAACGCGGTCTGGACCTCCGCCGGCCAATTGCTGGTCACCCGCCCCGGTGGCCAGGCCGGGCCCGCAGCGGTACCCAGCCCATCGGCGACGGCAACCGCCTCCGGCTCAGCCGCAGGCACTGATGTCTGGCTGATGAGCCCGATCGGGACGCCGGTCCGGCTGGTCGGCCCGGGCGACAACTTCCCGGCGGCGGCGCCCACGGGCGGCCTCTTCAGCGCCTGGCGCCAGCAAGGCACGCAGGCCAACCTCGAGGTCCGTGACCTGCAGGGGAACCTGGTGTCGACCGCCGCCACGCTCGACGGCGTTCCCGATCGAGCGGCGGTCTGGATCGGCTCCGACCGGCTTGCCTACGTCGACAATGGCGCGCTTCGCATTGTCGGGCTGCACGCCCCACTCGAGGCGCCGGCGCTCAAGGTCGACCACGACGGCAGCCTGGCCGCATCGCCGAACGGGCAGTTCCTCGCGGTGCAGTCGACCACCGGCTCGGTCGTGCTGGACCTGACGCCGGGCCCCACGCAGCGCCTGCTCGACGGCGCGAGCGGCTTTACCTGGTCCGCCAAAGGCGACCTCGCCTTTACGATCCAAAGGGACACGGGTACGGAGCTGTACCTGCTGACGGGAGGGAAGACCTCCAAGATTGCCAGCAGCCCCGGCAGCCAGACCTGGTCTGACCTGAACTGGGCGCCGGACGCGGCTTCACTCCTGTTCGCCGCCAGGCCGACCGCGGGTAACAGCTCGGCATCCGTCCTGATGCTGATCAATCGCGACGGCAGTAATCCACTCAGGTTTGGTCCCCAGCGGGAATACAGCGCCCCGCAATGGTCCCCGGGCGGCGACCTCGTGCTCTTCACCCGTCGGGACGAGGCCGGTGGGAACGCGTTCTGGACCGCCACCTCGGCCCCGTCCGGCAACGATGCGGCGGAAAAGCAGGCGCTGGCCGAAGTCGAGAAATTCATGCAGGCACGCATTCATGGCGACAACAGCACCGCGCAGGACGAACTCGACGATGCCGGTCGAGCGGCCTACCAGGCGGGCGCGTCGTCGCTGTTCAGCCCCGCGGGAACGCAATTCGCCCGCTACTATCCGGTGACCGTGCAGCTGACCGGCTCCAACCCCAACAAGTTCCTGGTGGGCGTCCGCATCTTCCTTGCGAAATCAGGCGTTGAGACCAGCTTTTTCGAAGAGCAGCTCAGTCTGACCCTTCAGGCTCAGCGTTACCTGGTCGATGGCGTCAAGGCCTCGGACACGACGGCTCTCGGCCACGGTCCGACGGTCGTCTCGGTGCAAGTCCTTCCGGCCCCGCCAGGCCAGCAGGTGCGGGTGCGGTTTGACGCCGACCTCAAGGCGGAGAGCGTAACCAACAGCACCATCCAGGTCAAGGATGCCAACGGGGAGCTGGTGGCCGCGCGGGTGAGCTTCGATCCCGACAAGCATCTGGCAACGGTCACCATCCGGCTACGGCCGGGCACTTACCAGCTCGTGGTCACCAGCGGCGTCACGGACATCAACGGCACACCGCTGGCCCAGGAATACACCGCCCCCCTGATCATCGGTCGATAACCGCGGCCGCGATGGCCGCCGCAACCTCGCCGCCGCCGTAGAGCGACTCGAGCGGCGAGCCCTGCGCGTCGAACGCCTTCGTTTTCTCCAGCAGGCCGGGGTGCTCCTGAATGAAACTCGTCGAGATCCGGCCCTTGAGGAAATCGGCCTCCTCGAGCAGGGCCCGATGAAATGGGACGGTGGTCTTCGGCCCGGTGAGCACCATCTCCTGGAGGGCGCGGCGGCCCCGCCCGACGGCGGCGTCCCGATCTTCCGCCCAGACGATCAACTTGAGCAGGAGCGAGTCGAAATGCGGGGAGATCTCCTGGTGCGGCCGGATGCCGCTGTCGACCCGAACGCCCGGTCCGGAGGGCGGCGCGTAACGCTGAATCCGACGGGGCGTGGGCATGAAGTTCCGCAGGGGATCCTCGGCGTTGATCCGGAATTCGATGGCGTGGCCACGCGGCGCGGGATAACCCTCGGGTGGAATCCGCTCGCCACGAGCGATCCGAACCTGCTCGCGCACCAGGTCGATGCCGAGCACCGACTCGGTAACCGGATGCTCGACCTGCAATCGGGTGTTCATCTCGAGGAAGTAGAAGTCCTCGCCCGACACGATGAACTCGATGGTCCCGGCGTTCTCGTAACCGACAGCCGCAGCGGCCTTGATCGCCGCTTCCGCCATGGCGCGACGGCGCGCGTCGGTCAGACCAACCGCCGGCGTCTCCTCCAGAAGTTTCTGATGCCGCCGTTGGATGGAACACTCGCGTTCGCCAAGCGCGAGGGTGGTGCCGTGGCCATCGGCGAGGACTTGCATCTCGATGTGACGAGGGTGCGACAGATAACGCTCGAGGTAGACATCCGGGCTGGCGAAGGATGCCTGCGCCGCGCGACGGCAGGCCTCAAAGGCGGCGGGGAGCTCCTCAGCCCGCTGGGCCACCCGCATTCCGATCCCGCCGCCGCCCGCCGCGGCTTTGACGAGCACCGGATAACCGATCCGCGCCGCCTCCGTAACCGCTGCCTGCTCGTCGCGCAAGGCGGTGGTCCCCGGCACGACGGGGACGCCGGCCTCGATCATTCGGCGACGAGCCTCGACTTTGTCGCCCATCGCCCGCATGCTGGACGCCGACGGGCCGATAAAGGTCAGGCCGTTGCGCGCGCAGGCCTCCGCGAACCCGGGATTCTCGGAAAGGAACCCGTAGCCGGGATGAACCGCGTCAGCCCCATGCTCCCGGGCGATCCGAACCAGCTGATCGATGTCGAGGTAGACCTGGCGCGGCGATGGCCCGGCTAGCGCCACCCGCTCGTCCGCGAAGTAGGTGTGGGGGGCGCGGGCATCGGGCTCGGCATAAACCGCGACCGTTGGCATCCCCATCTCGCGGCAGGTCCGCATCACGCGCAGCGCGATCTCCCCGCGGTTCGCGACCAGGACTTTGGTGACGCTAGCCAATCGTCATCAGAACTTCGTTGGGGGCGACGATGCTCCCCTCTTTGGCGAAGACTTCGCGGACGGTCCCGCCGAGCGTGGCGACGATGTCGTTCTGCATCTTCATGGCTTCCAGCACGACCACCACGTCGCCGAGGCGAACCTTGTCGCCGGGCGCCACCTTGACCTTGACGACCATGCCCTGCATGGGGGCCTGGATAGCGCCGTTGCCGCCGGCCGCCCTGGCAGCGGACGGTGCCGCGATTGCGGCGCGAGGGGCGCCGGCAGCCTCGCCGGGGACACCATCGGCGAGAATCCGAACCCGGTACGGCTCGCCATCGACCTCAACCGTGAATTCGCGCGCTGCTGGGGGCGGCGTGGCGGGCGGCACCGAGGCGGCCACGGGCGCGGGGGCCGCCACCGACTCCACCGGTTGGCTCGAACTGGCGGCTGGAACCTGCTCGACCCGGCGCGCCGAGGGACGGAGGATGCCGGGCGCCTCGTTCGGAAACAAGATATAGGTCAGGACCTGGTCGATCCCGGTCGGCGTCAGCCCTTGCTTGCGCATCTCACGCCGAGCCCGGTCCAAGCCGGGTTGCAACAGGTCGGCCGGCCTTAGCGTGATCGCCTCCGACGAGCCGAGCGAGCGCTTGCGCACCTCGGCATCGATCGGTGCGGGCGGCGCGCCGTACAGGCCCTTGACGTAATCCCGAAAGGGCTGATCGATGTGCTGGTAACGCTTATCGCTGAGCGTGTTGGCCAGCGCCTGGTTCGCCGCGATTCGGTTGATGGGCGCGGCCATCGGTGGATAACCCATTTCCTGGCGAACCTGGACCAGCTCATGCATCAACCGGTCATAGCGATCGATGGCCTTGCGCTCGCGGAGATTGCGAATCATGACGGCCAGTACCGGGGCCGGCAGCTGGTGCTCGAGAACGTAGACGTCGTTGCGAAAGGCGATCGGATCCTGGAACTCGAGATACTCATCGTGGATCTCGTCGAAGTACCGGCTGGCCTGGCTGATCAGTGTCAGATCGAGGCCGGTGTCATACGGCCCGTCGTGCAGGCTGGCGACCATCGTCTCGGTGGCCGGTTGCGAGGCGCCCCAGGCGAGCGCTGAGAGTGCCGTATCCACCCCGGTCGCGCCGGCTTCGATCGCGGCGAAGTAGGAGATGGGCGCCAGGGCTGTCGTTGAGTGGGAATGGATGCTGATGGGGAGCTTGGTCCCGGTCACGAGCGCGCTCACCAGGGTCCGCGCGGTGGCCGGCGCCAGGATGCCGGCGACATCTTCGATGCCGATCCAATCCGCGCCGAGCGCCTTCAACCGGTTCGCCGACCGCACCAGCCAGGCCTCATCTTCCACCGGGCTCGGGCTGTAGACGAGCGCCCCGATCACGCGCGCACCCGCCTGGTGCGCCGCCTCGATGGGCACCTCGAGGTTGCGCAGATCATTGAGCGGGTCGAACATACGGACCACGCGAATTCCGTCTTCCACCGCCTGCTGGATGAAGGCGCGCACCACGTCGTCGGGCTGATGCGACTGGGCGATCAGCGTCTGGCCGCGGATCAACATCTGCAGCGGCGTTTTCTCGATGGCGCCGCGCAGGGCGCGCAGCCGTTGCCACGGATCCTCCTGGAGCGCGCGTACCGAGGCCGCGAAGGTCCAGCCGCCCCAAGCATCGAGGGCGTGATAGCCGATATCGTCGAGGTTTTTGGCGATGGGCAGCACGTGCTGCAGCTTGAGGCGGCCCTGCACCAGGCTCTGCTGCGCGTCCCGCAGCACGGTCTCGGTGATCAAGACCCTGGGCACGCCGCTATTCTAGGTCGCCGAATTCAACGCGAACGTGGCGTGTCACGAGTCCCCGTTCGGGCTAGAGCTCCCGCCAACTACGTCGGCTTCCGGTTCGCCTCCCGTCGCTTGACCAGCTTTTCTCGGGCCCCCGGGTCGCCGAGCGCGAGGATGCCCATCGCCAGGTGACCGGCGTTGCGCGCCCCGGCATCACCGATCGCAACGGTGGCGACCGGGATGCCGGCCGGCATCTGCGCCATGGAAAGCAGGGCGTCAAGCCCACCGAGCGCCCCCGCGGACATCGGCACGCCGATCACAGGCAGGACGCTCCATGCCGCAACCACGCCCGGCAGGTGGGCGGCCCCACCGGCGGCGGCGACCAACACCTTGATGCCTCGGCCCTCTGCCTCGGTCGCCCACTGGCGACACCCCTCGGGATCCCGGTGCGCCGAGCGAACGACCACCTCGTACGTAACCCCGTAGCCGTCGAGCACCTCGCAGCAGCGCTGTATGGTCGGCCGATCCGACTCGCTCCCCATCACGATGCCGACCAGCGGCCCGTCGCTCACGGCAGCGCGGGAGCTTCGATCTCGCGCTCCGCGAGGTCGCGGCGAAAGGTCATCCCCTGAAAGCGAATACGATCGACGTTCCGGTAGGCACGGTCCTTCGCCTCGGCCATCGATTCGCCCAGCGCGACGAGGGTCAATACCCGGCCGCCGGCCGTCACGTAGCCCGATGGATCGGCCGCGGCGCCGGCATGGAAGACAAGAACCTCGCGCTCGATCGTGCCCAACCCTTCGATCGGGTATCCGGTGGCATAGGTCCCGGGATACCCGCGGGACGCGAGGACCACTCCCACACTCGACCTGGACGTCCAGGACCCGCTCGCTTCCGCGAGCTCGCCGCGCGCCGCCGCCTCCAGCAATGCGATCAGGTCGGTCTCGAGCCGGGGTAAAACCACCTGGGCCTCGGGATCGCCAAAGCGGGCGTTGAATTCCAGCGCCTGGATACCTGCCGACCCCACCATCAAGCCGGCATAGAGGCAGCCGCGGTAGGGCGTACCACCGTCCCGCAATCCCTCAACGATGGGTCTCAGCACGGTCGTCACCGCCTGTTCGACGGCGTCCGGCCCAAAGAAGGAGACCGGCGAGTATCCACCCATTCCGCCGGTATTGGGTCCTCTGTCACCGTCGAAGGCGCGTTTGTAGTCACACGCCGGCGGAAGAGGCAGGATGCGTTCGCCATCGACCAGTGCCATCAACGAGACCTCGCGCCCGTCGATTTTCTCTTCCAGCACGATGCGGTCGGCGGCGGCACCGACGGTCCGGCGCAGCATCAACGTGTCGATGCATTCCAGCGTTTCCTCCGCATCACGCGCCACCAGCGTCCCCTTGCCTTTCGCAAGGCCATCGGCCTTGACCACGAAGGCGCGCCGCTCGCCACGCACGAAGTCCTTCGCGCTCGCTGGGTTGTCGAAGACCCGATGGGCCGGCGTCGGCACGCCGGTGCGTTCCATCAGCGATTTGGCGAACGCCTTGCTGCTCTCGATGCGCCCCGCCGCCTGGGTCGGCCCAAAGACGAGTCGGCCGGCCGCGGTCAGGCGGTCGGCCAACCCGGCGGCGACCGCCACCTCCGGTCCGATGACGGTCAAGCCGACGTCGCGCTCATTCACAAAGCGGGCGACGCCCTCGACGTCGGTTGCCTCCAGCCCGGTGTTGATGGCGATCGACCCGGTTGCGGCGTTACCGGGAGCACAGAAGACCGTATCGGTCAGCGGGCTCTGCAGCGCCTTCCAGGTCAGCGCATGCTCCCGCGCACCGCCGCCCACGACGAGGACGTTCATGAACTTATTCCCATTCGATCGTCGACGGCGGCTTCGAAGAGATGTCGTACACCACGCGATTCACGCCTGGGACCTCGTTGACGACGCGACTCGAGATCTTCGCCAGCACTTCGTAAGGCAGCCGCGCCCAGTCGGCTGTCATGCCATCCTCGCTCTGCACGGCTCGGACCGCCACCACGTTGCCGTAGGTGCGGTAATCGCCCATCACGCCCACGCTTTGCAACGGCGTCAGGATGGCGAAGGCTTGCCAGAGCGAGCGATAGAGCCCGGCCGCTTTGATCTCGTCGATGACGATCCAGTCGGCCGCCCGTAGGGTTTCCAGCCGGTCACGCGTGACCTCGCCGATGATGCGGACCGCCAGCCCCGGACCAGGGAAGGGTTGCCGCTGCACCATGTCATCGGGAAGCCCTAACGCGGAGCCGATGGCGCGGACTTCGTCCTTGAAGAGGTAGCGAAGCGGCTCGACGAGCTGGAAGCGGAGGTCGGCAGGCAAGCCACCGACGTTGTGATGGGTTTTGATGCGGTGCGCATTGACCGTGTCATGACTCGTGCTTTCGATCACGTCCGGATAGAGGGTGCCCTGCGCCAGGAAGTCGACATTCCGCAACGTCCCGGCCTCGCGCTCGAAGACGGTGATGAACGTCGCGCCGATGCGCCGGCGCTTTTCTTCCGGGTCGATAACCCCTTGCAGGGCACCCAGGAACTGGTCGCTGGCGTCGACAGTCTTCAGGTCGATGCGCAGATGCCGCTGCATCACGTCCTCGACCCTGCGCCGCTCGTCGCGGCGGAGCAGCCCATTGTCAACCAACAAACAGGTCAGCTGACCCGGGACTGCGCGATGCACCAGGGTTGCGCATACCGCCGAGTCGACGCCGCCGGAAAGCGCGCAGAGGACCCGCCCCTCGCCTACCTGTTCGCGAATCGCGACCGTCGCCTGCTCGATGAACGCGGCCGGCTTCCAGCTGCCGCGACAGGCCGCCACCTCATAGAGAAAGTTCCGGATGATCTCACGACCTTGCGGGGTATGAATCACCTCCGGATGGAAGGCGATGCCAAAACGCCCGGCGTCATCAGCCATCGCCGCGATCAGTGAATTGTCGGATTCGGCGAGACGCCGAAAGCCGGCCGGCGCCTCGAGGATGCTGTCGCCGTGGCTCATCCACACCGAGAGGGTCGAAGGCAGGTCCTTGAACAATCGGGAAGGCTCATCGACCCGCACGCTGGCCGGACCATACTCGCGCTTGCCGGCGCCCGCCACCCGACCACCCAGCTGGTGGGCGAGGAGCTGCATGCCATAGCAGATCCCGAGTACCGGGATGCCTGCTGTCAACACCGCTGGATCGGCAAGCGGTGCCCCGTCTCCGTACACGCTAGCCGGCCCGCCCGACAGGATGAGCGCCCGCGGGGCGCGAGCCCGGATCGTCTCCCATGGTGTCGTTCCGGGAATTAATTCGCAGTAGACGCCGGCCTCACGTACCCGGCGAGCGATCAGCTGGCTGTACTGCGAGCCGAAATCAAGCACCAGGACCAGTTCCTCCACCCCAACCAAGCCCTGCCCCGTAAGGGAATGATGGTGTTGTGGGGCGACGGCCCCGCCGGCGCGCGCCGCGGCTATGTGCCCATCCCGACTTGCTGGGCCTGCTGAAAGAGCTTGCCTTCGTTCTGGATCGCCGGGGCGATCACGAGCTCGGTCTGCTGGAACTCGCGAAGCGTGCGCGCCCCGCAGACCCCCATCGCGGAGCGCAGGGCACCGACGAGGTTCTGTGTGCCATCGTCGACGCGAGCCGGGCCCAGCAGCACCTCGCGAAGCGTCCCGCGCTGGCCGACTTTGATTCGGGTGCCGCGCGGCAGGTTGGGGTCCGGCGTGGCCATGCCCCAGTGATAGCCGCCGCCTGCGGCATCGGTCGTGCCGGCGAAGATCGATCCGATCATCACGGCGTCGGCCCCGGAGGCGAAGGCCTTGGCGATGTCGCCCCCCACTCGCATCCCGCCATCCGTGATGACCTGGACACGCCGCCCGGTTTCTTGGAGGTACGTCTCGCGGGCGGCAGCCACGTCGCTGGTCGCGGTAACCTGCGGGACGCCCACACCCAGAACCCCCCGGGTCGTGCAGGCGGCCCCCGGTCCGACTCCGACCAGGATGCCGGTAATGCCGGTCTGCATCAATTCCAGCGCCGTCTCGTAGTCGACACAATTGCCGGCGATCAGTGGGATCGTCAGGCTCGCGCAGAGCTTCTCGAAGGAGAGCTGTTCGTACGAGCGCGAGATGTGGCGGGCGGTGAGCACCGTCCCTTGAACGACCAGGCAATCCGCTCCCGCCTCCTGTACCAGGTCGGAACGCCGGCTGGCGTGGGCCGGCACCGTGGACACCGCGACCGGGACGCCGGCTCGCTTGACGGCCGAGATCCGCTCGCCGATCAGCTGTTCCCGGACCGGGGCCTGATAGACCTTCTGCAGCAAGGCATTGATGCGGTCGCGGGGAGCTTCGGCAATTTCGCGGAGGACCCCGCTGGGGTCGACATAGCGGGTCTGGAGACCGTCGAGGTTGATGACGGCCATTCCTCCCAGCCGGCCCATTTCCACCGCGAAACGGACGTCGACGACGCCGTCCATGGCGGCCGCCAGGATCGGGACGGCGAGCCGTAACGAGCCCAGCTCGAAGGCGCTGTCGACCTCCTGTGGGTTGATCGTGACCCGCCCCGGCACCAGCGCCACCTCGTCGAAGCCGTAGGCCCGACGGGCTCGCTTGAATCGACCCAGCTCCAGCGTGTCGCCGGCCACGATGGCCGATGGCTTGACGGGCGCACGCACACTCATCGCCGTCGACCTCGAAACCGTGTCGAGCTCAAAAGGTATGCGTGAACCTCAGTAGGGGGTGGTTTTCGGGGATTATAGCGGATGGGTTTTTCGATGGATCAACAACTTTCACCGCCAGATCGGGTCAGCGCCGCGTTGAGGAGAGCCGGAGTCTCGGCACGCATCGAGCAGTTTTCTACCTCCACGCGCACCGCTCAGGAGGCGGCCGACTCGATCGGCATCCAGGTCGGCCAGATCGTGAAATCCCTGCTCTTCCTCGCGGGCGAGCGCCCGGTCCTGTCGCTCGTGTCCGGCGTCAACCAACTCGATGTCGCACGCCTCGCTTCCCTGACCGGATCACCCATCCGAAAAGCCGACGCGAATGCGGTGCGCGACGCGACCGGTTACGCCATCGGCGGCGTTCCGCCTACCGGTTTTCCGAAGCCGATCCGGACCTTCATCGACCGCGACCTGCTGCAGTACGACGTGGTCTGGGCGGCCGCCGGCACGCCGCGCCACGTGTTCCCCATCGCGCCGCAGGAGCTGGCGCGTGTGACCGCCGGCACCGTGGTCGATCTGAAGCCCCCACCCTACCCTCCCCCAGAGGGGGAGGGAAACGATCAAGGGTAGATGCCGCGGATGGTCGTGGCTTGCGCGACCTTGTCGACGGCCAGCACGTAGGCCGCGGTGCGCATCATCACCTTCTTTTCCAGGCTGACCCTGAGCACGTTGTCAAACGCCCGCAACATGATCCGCTCCAGCCGATCGTTGATGTCGTGCTCATCCCAGAAAAACTCCTGCAGATCCTGGACCCACTCGAAATACGAAACAGTGACGCCACCGGCGTTGGCCAGGATATCCGGGATGACGAACACCCCCTTGTCGTAGAGGATCTGGTCGGCCTCGGGAGTGGTCGGGCCATTGGCTCCCTCGCAGACGACCTTGGCCTTGATCCGGCGGGCGTTTCCCTCGTGGATCTGGTTTTCCAGCGCGGCCGGCACCAGCACGGTGACGGGCAACTCCAGCAACTCTTCATTGGAGATGAACTCGCAGACTTTCTGCCGCAGCCGGCCATTCAGCTCCTTCTCGCGGACGACCTCGTCGAGCTCGATGCCGCCTTCGTTGTAGCAGGCGCCGTTCGAGTCGCTGACGGCGATGACCTTGCAGCCGGACTGGGCGAGCAATTTGGCGGTGGTGTAGCCGACATTACCGACGCCCTGGACCGCGACGGTCGCGTCCTCGGGGCGGATCTTTAGATGCTTCAGCGCCGCGAGCGTGGTCAGCTGGCAGCCGCGCCCGGTCGCTTCCGGCCGGCCTTCAGAGCCGCCGATGCCAAGCGGCTTGCCGGTCACAACCGCCGGCACGGAGTGGCCGGCGTGCATGCTGATGGTATCCATCATCCAGGCCATGATCTGGGCATTCGTGTTGACATCGGGGGCGGGGATGTCCCGGTCCGGTCCGATCAAGATGCTGATCTCACTCGTGTAGCGGCGGGTCAGGTTCTCGAGCTCATTACGGCTGAGGCGCTTGGGCTCGACGATCACCCCACCCTTGGCCCCGCCGTAGGGAATCCCGACCACGGCGCATTTCCAGGTCATCCACATGGCGAGTGCCTTGACCTCATCGATGTTGACGCCCGGGTGATAACGAATGCCGCCCTTGGCGGGCCCGCGGTCGACGTTGTGATGCACCCGAAAACCGGTGAACATCTGCACGGTGTGATCGTCCATCAATACCGGGAAGGTGACGGTCAGTTCGCGCTTGCACTCCCGTAGCACCCGGGCCATATTCGGATCGAGCCCGAGCACCTCCGCGGCGATATCGAACTGTCGCTGGGCAATCTTCCACGGATTCGAATGGTCCGGCTCTGGCTGCGCAAAGCCCCTGCGCGGCGTCGCCTCTACCTTCTGAGCCATGTCTCCTCCTCGTTTACGCCGGCGATGAACGCTGACCGGCGCCGGGCACCCATTACACTACACGGCACCGTGACGCCGCGGATGACGGTCCTGGCAAGCGTCTCGCTTGCAACGTTTCTCGTCACCGGGCTTGCCGCCACCCAGTTTCGGAGCCAGCCGCTCGCGTCCTCCAACCGCCTCGCCCGGGACGAAGCCTTGCGCCAAAGCGTGAACCAGCTCGAGGACCAGAATCGGGCGCTGAAGGCGCGGGTTCAGGCCCTGCAGGCCGAGGTCAAGGCGGGGGAAGACGAGAGTGCCCGCCGCTCGAGCGCCGTCCAGCAAGTCAAAGCCCTGCTCGATGAACAGAAAGCGATCGCCGGGCTCACCGCCCTGCACGGACCCGGCTTGACCATCGTGCTGCGCGACGGCGTCGACCCGAACGACCCGGCGGACCGTTCGCTCGGATGGACGATCCACTACCAGGATTTGCAGGACATCGTCAGCTTGCTGTGGGCGAGCGGCGCCGAGGCGGTCGCCGTGAACGGGCAGCGCGTGGTGCCCAGCACGTCATTCCACTATGCCGGCGTCAACATTCTCATCAACAACGCCAACCGGCTCACCAGCCCCTACACCGTGACGGCCCTGGGGGATCCCTCAACTCTCGCCAATGGGGTTGGCGATCCCGACCAGCTGGCCGAGCTCAAGAGCCGTAATCGCATCTACCGGCTCGGCCTGAGTTGGCTGCGCAGTACCCGGCTGAGCGTTCCGGCCTACGATACGACCTTTCTGGTGAAGAGTGCGCAACCGCTCGGCTGACCGGACCGCGCGTTTTCAGCGGGTCATGGTGGTCAGCCTGATCGGCCTGGCGCTTGGCTTTCTGGTCGTCGTGCAGCTTCGGTCGCAGGCCGCGGTCGCCCGCACGCTGGCGTCCCAGGACAACACCAGCGTGGCGTTGCTGATCAACGACCTGAACCGGGCCAACAATCAGCTCATCCAGCAAGCGGCGGCGCTTTCCCTGCAGGAGACGCAGCTGCGCCAGGCCCTGACCGCCGGCGGCGCCGACGCGCAAACAATCTCGAAGGAGCTCCAGACCCTGCGGGCGGTGACGGGTGCCGTCCCAGTGCACGGCCCTGGACTGCAAATTCGGATCATGGGGCCGATCATGGACTTTGAGTTGCAGGACTTACTCAACAGCCTCCGCGCCGCGGGTGGCGAAGCCTTCTCCCTCAATGGCAGTCGGATGATCGGCAGCACGCCGATTGCGAGCCGTGGAAACACGCTGATGATCGGCGGGCATGCCGTCAGCGCACCCCTGGTGCTGCTGGTGATCGGCGACCCCGAGCAACTGGAGCCGGCGGCGGACCTGTCTGCCAGCAGCCTCCAGACCCGGGTGCAGGTCGATATCCAGCGTAAATCCGACATCACCATCACCGAGGTCATCAGCGCTCGTCCGCTGATTTACGCGCAGCTCGGCCGGTAGACTCTGTTGATGGCCCGCGTCGTCGAGCTGCGCAGCGATACTTTCACGCAGCCCACCGAGTCGATGCTGAAGGCGATGGCGATCGCGGAGGTCGGTGACGATGTATGGGACGAGGACCCCACCATCCATCGCCTCCAGGAGCGAGCCGCCGAGATGGTGGGCAGCGAGGCATCGCTCTTTACCCCCAGCGGGACGATGGGCAATCTGTGCGCTCTGCTGAGCCACGCCCAGCCAGGCGACGAGGTCATCGTGGAAATCGATAGCCATATATTTCAGAACGAAGTCGGTGGCGCTTCCGTCGTCGGCGGGCTGCAGTTGCGCCCGCTGGACAGCCAGAACGGCCGGCTCCAGCCGGAGCAGGTAGCGCGGGTCATCCGGCAACCGGACATCCATGAGCCACGCAGCACGCTGCTCTGCCTCGAGAACACCCACAATCGCAAAGGTGGGACCTGTTTGAGCCCGGGCCAGACCGAGGCGCTCTGCGCCGTGGCTCATCAGGCGGGTTTGAAAGTTCATCTGGACGGCGCCCGGATTTTCAATGCCGCCGTCGCGCAGAGGGTCGACGTCCGCGAGCTCACCGGTCCGGTGGACTCCGTCATGTTCTGCCTCTCCAAGGGATTGAGTGCGCCGGTCGGCTCCGTGCTGGCCGGCCCGGCCGACTTCATCGAGCGGGCTCGCCGGATGCGCAAGATGGTCGGCGGCGGTATGCGCCAGGCGGGTGTTCTGGCCGCTGCGGGGCTGTGCGCGCTGAACGAGATGGTCGATCGCCTCGCGGAGGATCACGCCAATGCCAGGCGCCTGGCCGAAGGCCTGCAGGGACTGTCGGGGTTTGACGTGGACCTCTCGACGGTGGAGACGAACATGGTCTTTGGCCAGTGCCGTCCGCCCCTCACCGCCCGCCAGTTCATCGACCGCTGCCGGACGGTCGGCGTCTTGCTCGACCAGGCATCACCCGATCGATGGCGGATGGTCACCCACCGGGGCGTCAGCGCCGATGACGTCGACTACGCGATCGAGGCCGTCCGCGGGCTGTTTTTCGCGCCGGCCACCACACCGCTTCGCGCCACCGGCTAGCAGATCCCGACCACCGGGGCTGAGGAGATGGCTTAGCGAACGGGCACGCCGGTCATCGCATCGAATAGCGGACCGCCGAAGGTCGCGTCCGGTAACAGGAGCATGCTCCCAAAGGTCTGCCAGTCACCGCTCGCGTCCGTCATGATGCCGGCCGGCGCCTGTGGGGTGCCACCAAGCGCGATGGCCACCGGTCTCCCCGGCAACATCCAGCCGGACGCCACGGTTGCGAGCCCGGGATCGGTGGCACCGAAGGCGTGGACGGCGCCGGCGCTGTCGAGCGCGAGCCCGGCGTGTGATCCAGAGAATAACGCCGCATCGACCAGGGAGGCGCCGGCAGAAAGCGAGACGGAGCCCACAACCCGACCCTCCCCCGCCGCGGGAGACGGTGCCACGGCGACGGCGCCGGCCGCATCAACGGCGACGATGCTGCCATCGCCGGAGCCCAGCATCCGCACGGGCGCCTTGAGCGCGAATCGCGGTCCGGCCGTCCCGGAGCTGCTCCAGGTGGTCCCATCGGCCAGCAGCCGGAGCGGGCCGGAAGGCAGAGCCGCAACGTCGACGGCGGCCGCCACCGACGCCGGCGGCGCGTTCGATATCCCTGCGCCTCCGCCCAATCCATGCAGCGAGGCATCGGTGCCGAGCAGGAGCGCGCCATCCGCCGATGGATGTTCCTGGCGCACGCCCATCGTTGCCGGCGTGCCATCCGGCTGAGCCGGGAGTGCGCCCAGCACCGCGTGATCCGCAGCCGTGGCCGGCATGGCGGCGCGCGCCGGGAGCGAGGCCGTCACCACGACGGGTGGCGCGGGATTTCGGGCGGCGTCGTTGAGCGTGAGCCGAAGCCGATAGGTGACCCCTGGATCGCCGAGGAAGCGGAGCGCGCCCTGGCTTCGCCCGGCGGTGGGCTGGTCCGCCGACTGCGTGAACCACTGTCGAAACCCGGCCGATCCCGCTGCCACCTCGATCGCCATGCCCTTGACGCCGGACAGGCCGTCGTTGCCCGACCAGTGCAGACTGGGCGCCGTCGAAGCTCCGGGATCGACGCGCAGCGCCGAGGTGGGCGGTTCGACGTCATATAGATATAGGTAGGTGATGTCGGCGCTGGTGCCGGCCCGGTCGAAGACGCGAAGGTGCAGGGTGTGGGCTCCGGGGCCGGGCACGGCCGCGCTGCCACTGGTCGCCAGCGTCCGGCCGGCCGCCGCACCAGGGTCCTGGTCCCAGCGCGCGGCAAATCCAGCCAGGCCGTGTCCTCCGTCCCGGAGGCGCCAGCTCACCGGCGGCGGTGGCCCATCCATGCCGTACCAGGAGTTCCAGTGCGCCCCACCAGGAAAAGCGAGCGGCAGCAGGAAGGGCACCGGCGGGTTGCTCGTCCACAGATTGCCCAGGTCCCAACGCCAGGGATCCTTGCCCGGCCCGGTCCAGCCGTAGGGATCGACCGAGTGCCACGGCGTGAGCAGGTCGCGCACCTCGAAGTGAAGATGCGGGCCCGTGGAATTTCCCGTGCTACCGCTGAGCGCGATCAGCTGGCCTCGAGACACGTGCTGTCCCGGATACACGAAGAGTTGATTGTTGTGGAAGTAGGCGGTGCGGTCGTAGGCGTGATCGATGACGACGCCCCAACCGCCGCTGTCGCTCCACTCGCTGTAGATGACGGTGCCCTCATCGGCCGCCAGCACCGGCGTGTTCGACGGTACGGCGAAATCCGTACCCCGATGGCCGTCATAGGCGTAGCCCCGGGCGCCGTCGAAGCGGATCATCGTCCCGTCGTCTTGCCGGTCGGGGTAATGGTGGTCCGTCCACGAGGTTATGCGTGGATGCGGGTCGGCAAAAGGCAGGGTCAGGTTCCCGGCTGCCGCCGCGGACTGCGCGGAGAGCAGGGACAAGGCAATGGCAAGAGTTACCGCCCTGTGCAACCTTAAGAACCGCGTAACAACGGGGCCGTAACGCGACCTGAAAGAAAGCCGCAACAGGCCCGCGACGGCACCGTCACGATGCAGGCCCCCTCTTGGGGTCGCTACAGGCTTTCCCATAGGCTGGCGTTGAATTGCGAAGGAGTCCAAGGATCTCACCTGTTTTGCCGCGTGTCCCGTGGCCGCGCAGCGGCGATTCTAACCGCTCAGGAAAACAAGGAATGACGCAACGGCACTCACGTTCACGCGGGAAACGGGCCCAGGCGCTGGCCGAGATGGCCGTGATGGTGCCCTTCCTCGTCATCGGAATGATGGGGATGCTCGACCTCGGCCGGGCCTTCTACTACCAGATTGCCATCACGAACGCCGTGCGGGAGGGCGCCCGCTATGCCGCAGAGCCCTACTACTTCGGGCTCAACCCGAGTTGCGCCAACGTCCCGCCGCCCTCGACACCGGGCGCCAATTGCGTGACCGCCGGCGACACCACCATCCAGGACCGAGTCAACCGCGAGCTCACCGGGACGGGCTTCTTGATCCCGACAGCCGACATCCTCGTGACGCCGGATCAGAGCCAGCGGGTTACCGATTTCACCAGCCTCACGCCGACATCGCAGTACCCGATCAAGGTCACGGCCAGCTTCCGGTTCAACTTCATCACGCCGATCATCGGCAGCCTGATCGGGAACCCACTGACGATCAGTTCCAGCGCAGTCTTCAGGGCGGAGTACTGATGCGCAAGGGCCTGTTGCGCCGTCACCGCGGCCAGTCGATGGTCGAGTTTGCCGTGCTCTCGCCGGTGTTCTTCCTGCTGCTGCTCGGCACCATCGACCTGGGACGCGCGGTTTACATCTATAACACCATCTCCGATGCCGCCCGCGAGGGTACTCGGGCCGCCATCCCCTTCGATTCGCCGCTGCCGACGAATGCGGCGGTGGTCGCGGCCGTCCAGAGCAAACTTGGCGGCGGTTTCACCCTTGCAGTCGACAACGCGTGCGCCGGGCAGCCAGCGGGCGGGAGCTGTCCGACCGTTCCAACCGTCCCGAACACAGGCTTCATCTGGTACGGCCCGGGCATTGGAACGCCGGGCCGGGGCGAGGTCACGGTCAAGATCTCGTTTCTCTTCCAGCCGTGGATCCCGGTGGTGCGGGATGCGGCCGGCAACGGCGTTGTGATCTCGGCGCAATCCACGATGGTGACGGAGTATTGAACAAATGCTGATCAAGCTACGCAAAGGTAAGCGCGCCCAGAGCCTGGTGATCGTGGCGCTTTCGGCCACGGCGCTGTTCGGGATCATCGCCCTGGGACTGGACGCCGGCCGGCTGTACTTCCAGCGTCGCGATGTGCAGAACGCCGCGGATGCCGGCGCGCTTGCCGGAGCGCAGGAACTGCTGCCAACCGGCAGCAACACCACGGTCACGAGCGCGATGATTGATTCCGCCGGATGCCAGGCATCCGTGTATGCGCTGCTGGGCCTGCTGGACACGCCGCGCGACGGCAGCGGCACCAACTGCAATCCGGCCCCGGGCGCCTACCATCCCAACAGCTTCGGCGGTGGGATCAGCGAGCCGGCTGACCACATCTCGGCCACCGTCCAGGTCTGGACGCCCAGCCGCGGCAACAGCAACGAGATCCACGTGCGGGTGACCTACAACGTGCCGCTGACGTTTGCCGCGGTGCTGGGCTTCACCACCTCGGCCGTGGTTGCCGACGCCTATGCCCACGGCGGCTTCTACAACAAGACCTACACCGTCTTCGGCTTCGACGCGGGCGGTAATGGCAACGCCGTCAACTTCGACCAGAACGGCAATGCCCAGATCGACGACGGCTTCAACGGCAGCGACATCTGCCAGCCCAGCCCGGACCAGGGCCGGCTGGTGTCCAACTCGAAGTGGCACGCCCCCAACCCGGGTGGGGACTGGATGAACCTCAACGGGCAGTTCTACTATTCGCAAGCGTCAGACACACACGCGCTGATCGAGTACTGGTACAAGAGCGTGGGGACATCCCAGCCGATCGAGGGGTCGCCCAACTACGAGCCGCCGCTGAAGCCCGGCTTTGCACTCCCTCCAACAACGACTACCTACAACGGGAAAACCGTTCACGTCTACTACCCGGGAACCTACATCAACCCGATCAACGCCACGAACAACAACGACTACTACCGCTTCATGAACGGGATCTACTACTTCCAGGACGTCGATTTCAACATCACCGGCGGCATCGTCTCCAACACCTCGGATGGCGTACCACACTACGGCCCCTATGGCGGCGTGTCGGACCTGCCGGCGGCTGCCGACAGGACCAACGGGGTGACCTTCGTCTTCGACGGCAATGCGAAGTTCACCGCCAGCACCAGTGGCAACACCTCGCCGAGCGTCTTCTTTGCGGCGCCGAGCTTCATCTCCAGTGGCACCGACAGCATCGCCTTCTTCATCAAGGCGACGGATACGATCAGCGGCCCGAACGGATCGCCCTGGGACGAGGAGATCGACGGCACCAAGGGGACGGCGGGCGGCTATCCATTCCAGGTCTGGGGCTCGGTCTTCAATGCCGACAACAACGGCTCGCATGGGACGGTCGTCACGCTCCGGGCGGTCAGTGCCTCCAACGGCACAAACCGCTACGCGGTAACGGGTGAGGTCGTCTCGCCCCAGGTCGACCTCGATGGCGGCAACATGGTGAGCGGACCCTACACACCGAACGCGCCGGCCCCCCCGCCCGGCTGTCGGGCAAGTGACTATCACCAGAGCCCGGCCGGGTTAATGGTGCAGTTCAACGCCCACTACGTGCCCCACTGGCGGGGCCTCGCCTACCTGGTCAGGTAGGGCGACCCCCACCCCGACCTTCCCTAGCAAGGGGGGAGCGAGATTTCTGGGGACTGACGCCTTACAATTCGGGGAACGTGGCGCACGCCATCTATTGCTTCCTCGACGGGGAGACGCTACACGGCGATCCCCCCAAGGGCGAGCTGGACAGCCCCGTCGTGGAGACCCGTGTCCTGAACCTGGGTACGAATAACCGTGGTGCCTTCGTCCCGCTCAGCAGCCTCAAATATGTCCTGCTCGACTCGCGGCCGCCCTCCAACCCGGTGGACATCGCCCGCTACCAGCGGGTGGCGATCCATTTCGTCGACCACGAGGTGCTCCGCGGCTACAGCGACCGCCAACTGCGGCCGTCCCGATATGGGGTCACCCTCTCGCTGGTATCGCCCGACCAGAGCGAGGTCAAAGACCTGGCGATCCCCTTTACCGCGCTCAAGGGGATCTTCTATCTCAAGACCTGGGAAGGCGGCGATTCGCCCATGCTCGAGTCCGACTGGGTTCCGCGCATCCTCGAAGCGCGCGAGCAGGAGCAGGTCCGGCGGCAGTACTCGCCGGCGGGCAAGCCGCGGCACCTGATGCCGTTGTTAGAGAGGATCATCCGCCGCCGAAAGATCGCCGAATAGCCCCGGTTGCAGCGGTTCCGCCCTGATATGTTGAATCGTAAGATGCAGCCCGCCGCCGTCCCGCCGCAGGCGGCGGTCACGCGATCGGCCCTCAAAGACCGGCTGCTCGATCCGCGGACGCTGATCTCCTTCGGAATCCTCGCCGTCGTCCTGTTCGTCGTGCTCACGCATGTCCAGTTCGACTACGGCGACAGCCTGCGCGCGATCAGTCAGACGAACGTCCTCATTTACGCCCTGGCATTCGTCGCCTTCTACTTCTCCTTCGTGGTGCGCACCATCCGCTGGCAGATCCTCCTCCGCAATACGGGCGAGTCCAACCGGTTCGGTGAGCTCTTCCACATCGTGATCCTCGCCTGGTTCGCCAACTGCGTCCTGCCCGCGAAAATGGGCGACTTCTATCGCGCATATCTGCTCCGTCAGCAGACGGACGTCTCCGGATCCAAGGGGTTGGGCACGATTTTCAGCGAGCGCGCGCTCGACTTCCTGGTCCTGATGAGCCTGCTGGTCATCAGTGGCCTGATCAGCTTTCGGGCAACCGTCCCGGAACGATTCGTCCCCGCCTTCATCGTGGGCCTCCTGATCGCGGCCGGCCTGATCGCCGGCCTGCTCGTCGTCCGCTACAGCGAGGGCCGGCTGTCGCGGTACCTTCCGGAGCGTCTCCGCGAACGTGCCACCCGCTTCAAGCATGGCCTGCTGAGCGCGTTTGCCGGCCGCCTACCCCTGCTCCTTGGCCTGACCGTCCTTGTCTGGATGGCGGAGTCCACCCGCCTCTTCCTGGTGGTCCAGGCGCTGCCGTTGCACGTCTCGCTCAGCCTGGCGCAGATCATGTTCATCGCACTCGTGGCCTCGCTGCTGACGACGATCCCTGCCCTGCCGGGCGGGCTCGTCCTGGTGGAGGGAGGAATCATCGCGGTCCTGGTCTTCTTCGGCCTGACCGCCTCCCAGGCACTCTCCGTCGCCATCCTCGACCGCCTGATCAGCTACTGGAGCCTGATCGCCGTGGGGCTGGTGGTCTTCCTGATGAGCCATCGGCGTTGAAAGTCCTGATCACCGGCGGCGCGGGCTTCATCGGATCCCACATCGCCGACCGGCTCCTGGTGGAGGGGCATGAGGTCGTGATCCTCGACGACCTCACCACCGGCCACGTCGAGCGCGTCCCTCCGGGGGCGCGCTTCTACCAGATGGATGTGCACTCACCCTGGCTCGAGGAGCTTTTCAAGATCGAGCAGCCCCAGGCCGTCGTCCACCAGGCAGCCCAGGCCAGCGTGCGCCGCTCGGTCGATGACCCGGTGTTCGACGCCGGCGTCAACGTGCTGGGAACGGTGGCCCTGCTGCAGACCAGCGTCCGTCATGGGGTCCGTCGCGTCCTCTTTGCCTCCACCGGCGGCGCCCTCTACGGCGACGCGGAGCTAACGCCCACCCCGGAGGACTACCCGACGCTTCCCGTGTCACCGTACGGCGCCTCGAAGCTGGCCGGCGAGGTGTATCTGCGGACGTTTCACGCGGTGCATGGCCTTTCGTACGCCGCGCTGCGCTATGCGAATGTGTACGGCCCTCGCCAGGATCCCCACGGCGAAGCGGGTGTCGTCGCCATTTTCAGCCGGCGGCTGTTGAGCGGTGAGGTCGCGCGCATCAACGGGGACGGCACACAGACCCGCGATTTCGTGTATGTCGGCGATGTGGCGGAGGCGAACGTCCGAGCCCTCACGTCGGAGGCCATCGGATCCTTCAACGTTGGCACCGGTGTCGAGACCGATATCAATGCGGTCTTCCAGTTGCTGAGACGCCTGACGGGCAGCAGCCAGGCTGAAGTCCATGGGCCGCCGATGCCTGGCGAGCAGCGGCGCTCGGTGGTGGACGCGCGGAAGATCGAGAAGGTGATGGGATGGCGTCCAACAACGAGCCTGGAGGCAGGCCTTACGGCGACAGCGCGGTATTTTCGCGAGGCGCAGGGCGTGCCGGCGACAGCGCCAGGGCGGCCTGCCTGAGCGCCGTATCGCCGGCGTCCATCAAGCCGCGGGCCGCCTCCACGATCAGCGGGTTGCGGGCGCTCTCGCCGCCGATCATGCGGCTCGCCCAGTCGTAGGCCTCGCAAGCCCGGCCAAGCTCGGCCCGTAGGTCCGCCGCCTGGTCTGACCCGCTGGCCGGACGGAGCCGAAGCATCTGGTAGTAACCGGTCTGAAAAATCTTCCGTGTTTCCTTCGCGGCGTCGGCCCACTCCGCCTGGGGTGCAGCGTCGAGCGCCTGGCGGAGCTGGGTGGCGGCCTTTTCGACACTGACCGCGACGTCGGCAAGGACGATGTGATAATCCGTCGGGGCCAGCTTCGACGGCGTTCCCAGGACCCGGTACACGGCCCACAGCGCGGCCGCCAGCACCAGCAGGATCAGAAGATACAGCCAGACCATCTCCTGGCTTGAGGTTAGCGCGCGGCTACTTGTAGCGGAAGATGATCCGGCCCCGGGTCAGGTCGTAGGGTGACAGCTCGACCCGCACCCGGTCGCCGATCAGGATCCGAATGTAGAACTTACGCATTTTCCCCGAGGTGTAGGCGAGGATGGTCTGCCCGGTTTGCAGCTTGACCTTGAACATGGCGTTGGGCAACGGCTCGACCACCTCGGCGTCCATCTCGATGGTTTCCTCTTTGTCGCCGGGCGTCTCTTTCTCGACCAGGGTGTCGATGCCGGGCCGCAACGTGGTGGGGCCGCCGCGCTTCTTGGGGTAACTTCGTTTCTTGCGCAAATCGTCGCCATATTACCCGAGTTCCGCGTGAGAGAATCGGCCGAGTGCAGATCAAGGCCGAACTCACCGGCAATCTGTGGAAGATCGTGGTTCGCGAGGGCCAGCAGGTTGGCGCTGATGAGACGCTGATGATCCTCGAGTCGATGAAAATGGAGATCCCGGTGAACGCGCCGCAGGCGGGCCGAGTCACAAAAATCCACGTCCAGGAAGGCCAGACCGTGCAGGAAGGCCAGCTGCTGGCGGAGGTCGACTAGGTCAGGCTGCGGCTTGCTCGCGCTGGTTGGGGGCGAAAAACGCGATCCCGACCACCGACATGCCGCGCTTGCAGAATTCGCAGTAGGTGACGGTCACGCTTCTCCGGCTCTCCCACCGCCGTGTCTCGCGCCGGCCGCAGTGCTGGCAGACGAGGTCGAACATCATGTCGGCCATTGCCCCGCGACCGTACCACCGCTGACACCCCCAGCTCGAAACAACTCGGCTGCGTCCCGGAACAGAAATGTAAACCTAGCGCAGCAGCTGGTCGAGAGCGCTCTTGAGCTCGTCGGTCGCGGTCGCGCCTTCGAAGCGAGTCTGGATGATCCCCTTCGCGTCGACCAGGAAGATCCAGGGCTCGGTCTGCAGCCGCCAGTCCAGCACGGTCTGGGCCAGTTTCCGCTTCGACGGGTCGGGCACGAAGTCGCGGTAGATCTCTATATGAATGAAGGTCAACTTGTCTCGGTAGGCGGGCTCCAGGCTCTGCACAGCCTTGACCTCAGGTCCGCAGGTGCGGCTGGTGCAGAACGCCGGCGACGCGAAGACGACCAGCGTCAGGCGATGCTGGGTGATCGCATCGGCGATCGAGATCTGGTGCATGTCGTCGGGCGGCCGGCCGCTGTCGATGGTGGTGGCGTCAGCCTCCTTGATGGTCGGGTTGTGGCTCATCGGAGCGGGCTGCCCCACCGCCGGCACCACGGGGGTCGTGACGACCGCCAGGGGACGGCCGTCGGCGTAGGTCGAGAGCCGCAGGGTCGCCCGCTCGCCGTTGGGACGAGATGCCGTAATGTCGAGGCCCCAGGTTCCCGCGGTCATGAGATCGAGCCGGGCGACGTATACGCCGGCGCCTTCGAGGCCGGCGCCCTTGAAGGGCGCATCGGATGCACCCTTGAAGACTCCGGTCGTCCCCTGGAGGAAGAACGCCCGGACATGCACGGTGGCGTCGTTGACCGGGGTGCCGTGATCGAGGATGCCGATCGGAACTCGCTGCTGCGCTCCAACGACTAACTCCGAGGCAACGACCTGCGCCTGCAACTGGGAAGGGGCACCGGTGGCAGGGGCCGCCTGGGAGCCGCAGGCACCCACCAGCACGGCCGCCGCCAGGGTGGCGGCCCTTCTCACCGGGTCCGGACGCGTTCGATGAAGAGCGCGGGCCGCTGGATCTCCGCCAGGGTCGGCAACAGGTCGGGTCCCTCCCAGACCCGCGCCAACAGCGGCTGGCCACCGGCGTCCCGGACCTCGCGGCAGAAGCGTTCCCCGAGGACGTATTGGCGCATCTTCATCTCCAGCCCGGTGAGGCGCAAGAAGGCGCG
>VBEE01000036.1:55743-62096 GCA_005881715.1 Chloroflexota bacterium
TGTTTCAGCAGCCCTTCCAGGTATCCCTGCAACCAGGGGTGTGCTTTGAACTCCCAGGCATGGGTCATCTCGTGCATCGCCAGCCAGCGACGCAGTTCGTCGATCGGCATGTGGTCCTTTTGCGCCCAGGCCTGAACGTTCGGCTCCACCAGGATGAGCGACGAGGTCTCGACCGGCTCGCGTCCAAGAAGCGCGGGGTCGTACTGGCCGAGGACCCGCCGAGCCAGCAATCCCAACATCAGGCCCAGATAGCGGGAGATGCCTTTCTGGCCGAAGCTCAAGATCAGCGACCCGGGAATCAGCTGCTGGAGGCTCTCCAGCGGCTCGAACATCTGACGGAAGATCCGAATGTTGAATCGCACCCACTGCCGGCGGCCGACGGCCGTCAGCCCCGGGTACAGGCGTTTGCCGGGAGAGGCCATCCCCGGCCCGAGCGCTTCGGTCAAGAGCGGCTCGAGCTCGGCCGCAATCGCCCGGTAGGTCTGCTCCTGGCCCGGGTCCCCGGGCAGGTCCGCCGCCTCGCCACAGCGGTTGAGCGCGATCTGCTCCACCCGCTCCCAATCGATCAGCCGGGCGGTTTGCTCCCGCGGACGGACGAGCTCGCGGAAGACCACAGCCCCAACGCCGATGGCGACCCCCCAGGCCATGGCGCGGCCGACCCGCCGGGTCGGGGGGACGGATTCAGACATGCTCATGGGGGCGGGCCGCCGCCACCGCGACCCGAGTCTCATTCTACCGACGCCCGCCGCGGCTGGCGCTCGAAGAGGTCGATTGCTAGCACTCGCCGTTTAGGAGTGCTAAAATGCGGGTACTACCGCCCCGGAATACGTGGCCGTTTGCCCACCCATTACTAGCAGGAAGGAGGACGATCGATGGCGAAACAACTCGCATACGATGCCGACGCCCGCTCGGCGCTGAAGCGCGGCGTCGACAAGGTCGCGGACGCGGTTCGAATTACCATCGGCCCCAAAGGCCGCAACGTGGTGCTCGACAAGAAATTCGGCTCGCCGACCATCACCAACGACGGCGTGACGATTGCGAAGGAGATCGAGCTGGAGGACCCATTCGAGAACATGGGGGCCCAGCTGGTCAAGGAAGTCGCAAGCAAGACGAACGACATCGCCGGCGACGGGACCACCACCTCGGTCGTGCTGGCGGCGGCGATCATCGGTGACGGGCTGCGCAACGTCACCGCCGGCGCCAACCCCATGCAGCTCAAGATCGGGATCCAGAAGGCTGTCGATGAAGTGGTCAAGGCGATCAAGGAGCAGTCGGTCCAGATCTCCGAGCGGGAGAAGATCGCGCAGGTCGCCACCATCTCGGCCGCCGACCCCTTGATTGGCGAAATGGTCGCCAACGCGATGGAGAAGGTTGGCAAGGATGGCGTCATCACGGTCGAGGAGTCCAAGGGCATCGAGGATGAGCTGAAACTCGTCGACGGGATGCAGTTCGACAAGGGCTACATCTCGCCGTACATGGTCACCGATGCCACCCGGATGGAGGCGGTGCTCGAGGATCCCTACATTCTCATCACCGAAAAGAAGGTTTCGGCGGTTGCCGACCTGCTCCCCGTGCTGGAGAAGGTCGTGCAGAGTGGCAAGCCGCTGCTGATCATCGCCGAGGACGTCGAGGGCGAGGCACAGGCCACCATCATCGTCAACAAGCTGCGCGGAACTTTCACCGCCGTGGCCGTCAAGGCGCCGGGCTTTGGTGATCGTCGCAAGGCAATGCTGCAGGACATCGCGATCCTGACCGGCGGCCAGGTCATCTCGGACGAGCTGGGCCTCAAGCTCGACTCGGTGCAGCTCAACCAGCTCGGCAAGGCGCGCCGCGTCACCGTCACCAAGGACGACACGACCGTCGTCGAGGGTGCCGGCAAGCAGGACGAGATCAAGGGCCGGATCAACCAGATCAAGGCCGAAATCGAGAAGACGACCTCCGACTGGGACAAGGAAAAGCTTCAGGAGCGGCTGGCGAAGCTGGCCGGCGGTGTGGCCGTGATCAAGGTTGGGGCCGCCACCGAAACCGAGCTCAAGGAAAAGAAGCACCGGATGGAGGATGCGGTTTCCGCCACCCGGGCCGCGGTCGAGGAAGGCATCGTCCCCGGCGGCGGTGCGGTGCTGGTGCACTCCATCAAGGCTCTCGACAATATGAAAGTCTCGGGTGACGAGGCGACCGGTGTGCAACTGGTACGCCGGGCGCTCGAGGAGCCGCTGCGTCAGATCGTCAACAACGCCGGCTGGGAAGGCTCGGTCGTGGTGGAGAAGGTCAAGGGCCTGCCCAAGGGCCAGGGCTTCGACGCCAACAAGGGCGAGTACACCGACATGGTGAAGGCCGGCATCGTCGACCCGACCAAGGTGACCCGTTCCGCGCTGCAGAACGCGGCGAGCATCGCCGCGATGCTGCTGACAACCGAGGCGCTCGTCTCAGACATCCCGGAAAAGAAGCCGGCTGCGCCGGCGCCGTCGATGCCGGATTACTAAGCCGAAAGGCGAGGAAAGAGCCGCCCCGACGGGCGGCTCTTTTGTTTCTCGGCCGGTGCCGTTCCGGCCCGTCGGCAGCAGATAGCATGGCGGCATGAAGCCGAGTGGCATCGTGACGTTGCTCACCGACTTCGGCCTCGACGACGCCTACGTCGGCGCGATGAAGGGCGCCGTCCTGGCAGTGCACGCCCGGACCACCTTGATCGACGTAACCCACGGTGTGCGCCCGTTTGCGGTGTTACAGGGCGCCTTTTTGCTCGACACCGCCTGGAGAAGCTTTCCGGTCGGAACCGTACACGTTGCGGTCGTCGATCCAGGTGTCGGCACCAGCCGAAAGGCGATCGCCTTCAGGGCAGCGGATCACATCTTTACCGGCCCCGACAACGGGCTGTTCACATTTCTCACCGAGCCCATCAGCGAGATGGTCGAGCTGGCCGCGCCGCCGGAGGCGGCACCCACATTCCACGGGCGCGATCTCTTCGGCCCGGTGGCGGCGCGACTGGCGGCCGGGACGCAACTCGCCGAGGTCGGCAGGCCTGGTCACCAGGAGCCCTTGCGGCTGCAGGATGCCTGGGCATCCAAGGTGGGCGAGGCATGGCGCGCGCAGGTGCTGCACTGCGATCACTTCGGCAACGTGATCAGCAACCTGCCACTCCGGGCGCTGGCTCGCATCAAGGCGGTCAACGGGACGCGAGTCCGAACCGTGGAGACCTACGACGAGGCCGAGCCCAACGAGCTGGTCGCGCTGATGGGCAGCAGTAGCCGCATCGAGTTCGCGCTGCGCGAGGGATCGGCGGCCGCCCGGCTCCATACGGCACCGGGCGAGACGCTGCTGGTCACGTGAGCTGGCCGGCGCTCCGCTGGAACCAGGTGGCCGCGGTGTCGTCCGAGGTGTTGCGGCAGGCGGATGCGAGGGCGCGCGACGAATTCGGCATCGAGCCGCTGCAGCTGATGGAGATCGCCGGCTGGCAGATTGCCCGTTTCACAGAGACGTTCGTCAGTGGCGTCGGCAACAAGCGCATCCTGGTGGTGGCCGGTTCGGGCAACAACGGCGGCGATGCGCTGGTCGCCGCGCGCTTCCTCCATCAGCGAGGCGCGCTGGTAACCGCCTCCATCGTTGCCGCAAAAGACCCGACGAGCCTCGTGGCGCGGCATACGGCAACCATCGCCAGACTCGGCGTCCGAATCAGCCAGGCGCCGGCCGGGATCGACCCGTCGGCCGACATCATCGTCGACGGCCTTTTTGGCACCGGCATCCGTCCGCCGCTGCGGGAGCCGGCCGCGGGCATCGTTGCGGCGATGAATGCGACAGGACGGCCGATCGTGTCCATCGACGTGCCCTCCGGAATGAATGCCGACACCGGCGCCGGTGCGAAGACCGCCATCCGGGCCGCGGCGACCGTGACGCTGGCGGCGCCGAAGGCGGGGCTGACCCGCGCGCCGAACGCGGGCCGCGTGTTCGTCGCGGATATCGGGATGCCCGCCGCGCTGTTTTCCGATGATCGGGCGGCGATCGAGGTCATCTATCGGGCCGGCGATGTGGTGGAGCTCGTCGATCCTGATCTCGTCTGAACTCGATCACTGGCCACTCCGAGTTGACGAATTGGTGCCGCCTGACTAGACTGCAGGCATCCGCCCCTCGTCCCAGTAATGGATCAAGTACACGTCGAAGCTCCAGCTGCGAGCCCGCAGGCCGCTTCGGTGGAACGCGAGTTCTACTCGGACTTCCCACTCGTCTTGAATTACGTTGGCCGGCTGGTCGATGACATCGACGGCGCGGTCAGCATCACCTGTGCGGCGTTTCGCCAGGTCGGTGACAGCCTGCGCCATCGCCCCACCCGTGAGGGGCTGCGGCGGGCCGACGTGTTTCGGGCGGCCACCGAGCTCAGCCGACAGGCCCTGAAGCCGCGCCGCTGGTTCCGTCGACACCGGGCCACGCAGATGAGCCTCGAGGGATTCCCCCAGGCGGAAGCTCGACGGGCATTGCGCCGCGACACGGTCCAACGGGCACTGACGGCTCTTCCTTTCGAGGCGCGCGCCATGGTCCTCCTGCGTGACTTCGTAAAACTCTCGTACGAGGAGCTCGGCGACGTGGTCGATATCGCCCCGCGCAAGCTGGTGCATGCCCTGGACCGCAGTCGTGCCGAACTGGGGGAGATCTATGACTACATCAAGTTCTGAGGGCAATCGCTGCACCCGCATCTCGCCAAGCGCGGTGCTCGATGACCGGCTCGATGGAAAGGACCTCGAATGGGCCCGCGACCACCTGCGGCGGTGCGAGGCCTGCCGCGACCGGGTTGAGGACTTCCGCGAGATGTTGTTGCGAGTCGGACGCCTGCCGAGCGCTGCGGTCGGTGCGGCCGCCATGGACCAGGCGTTCGCGGCGGCGATCCCCGACCGGTTGCGCAGCGAGGCCGGCTCGCGGTCATTCGAAATCGCACCCCCGCTAACGACGGCGCCAACCCCGCTGCTCGCGGAGCTTCCGACCCCGATGCGCCCCGAGGTGACCAGCGTCCCCGACCTGCTCATCGAGCTGGAGCGGGAAATCTTCCGCGACGAGCCGGGCCAGGACCATCCGACCTCCCTGCCGCCGATTTCGGAGCCGATCTATCCGACGATGACTGCGGCTCCGGTCGAGGAGATCGAAGCGGTTCCCCCGACCGAGGACGTCGAGGCGCCTGAAGAGCTCGCCGCACCGCCGCCCCTGATTCCAGCCACGCCCGAGCCGGTGTCCGGATCGTGGCGCGAGGTCCACGTCGATTCGCACCGCGAACCCGAGCCCGCCGTTCGCGATTACGAGCCCGAGGCGGGACCGCCCGGCGAGCCGATGCCGGCGCCAACGGGCGGCAACGTCGTGTTCGAGCAGGATCCTGCGCTACGGTTCGATGAGGAGATCGCGCCGGCAACACTGCCGCGCAAACCCGATACCGCGATGCGGCTCGCGGTTGGCCTGGGGGCCGCCGCGTGCGTCCTCCTTGCCGCTGTCCTGTACGAAGGAGGATGGCTGGCGAAGGGCTTGCATAAGGCCAGCGCCAGTCCGCGGCTTAGCGCGCCGCCAAGCGTCAGCCCGCCACCACCACCTGCCCCGGTGCTGTTCACGCTCGGCAACGCGGTGAGCGGCAACAGCGTCTTCCGCATCCGCCCGGGTACGGCGGTAGCCGGTTACACGCGCCTGGTCTTCGACATGCATGGGAGTGGCTTGCCGACCATGGTCATCACGCGCCCCGACGACCTGCATGTCGCCATCACGTTCAAAAACAGCACCGTCACGGGTATTCCGGTGAACGGCATCCGGAGCTACCAGATCGCCGGCATCGAGCCCGCGGTCCAGCAAGGCAGCGATGGAACGATCACGATCGACCTGGCACGGTCGGTGCGGGTTACGGCGTTTACTCTCCCGGCGACCGGCGGCTATTCCTGGCGTCTGGTCCTGGACCTGCACACGGCCTAGTTCAGACCCGTGCGGATGGTGCCGGCCGCCGCGGCATGGGCGACCATCTGCTTGAGGAGCAGGATCTCCTTGCGCAGGATGCGGAGCTCCAGTAGGAGCCGAGAATCGGTACGCCGCTCCGCCAGCAGGGTTTGTTTCTCGGGGACCTGCAGGTTCAGCGCTGCCGCGATCAGGTAGGAGAGCAGCTCCGGCTCCATCGGCGGCTCTGCTTCATCGGCCTTCTGGCCGACCAGCTCCCGTAGGAGGTTGGAGTATTGCTGGAACGCCATGGCGGTCGTTTCGGTCAACCGGGCGGTGGCATCGAGATCATCGCCGGCCTCGGGGATGATGCGGATCTGGCCGCGCAGGTAGGGGCGATCGTCCGCGGTTCCGACGAACTGAAAGCGCGACGCGCCCATGACGAGCAGATTCATTCGGCC
>VBEE01000036.1:62110-80938 GCA_005881715.1 Chloroflexota bacterium
GGACGATCTTTGCCAGCGTCCCGATGTCATACGGAGTGGCGGGCCCGGTCTCACTTCCTTCCTGGATCGCGACCACGCCAAAGCTGTGGCCCTCTTCCAGGCAATCCGCGATCATCTGCCGGTAGCGGGGTTCGAAGACGTGCAGCGGCAGCGGCATATGAGGAAAGAGCACGACGTTGACCGGAAAGAGCGGCAGCCACTGAGCGGGCACCAATCAAGTATATGGGCGTATTCGGCGGCGTCTAGCTAGCGGCGGGCGCCGCCTCCCGCATTGGCTGTAAGGCCGCCTTCTTCCGGCGCACGATGCCCGTGGTCAGGAGCGCGCCGATGAGGAGCACCGCGATCGCCACGGCGAGCGCGGGACGCATGGCGTTGAGATACGCCTGGGCAAACACGTCATGGCCTAACTGAAGGATCCGGCTCCTGACCTGGACCGGGAGGTTGCCGGGCAGGGCGACACCTGATTGGCCTCGGCCGACTTCAAGGGCGCCGTTCGCGGCCTTTGCGAAACCCTGGACGAACTGCGAGCGGTAGGCTGGCGGGACATTCGACGCCTGCACCTGGGCCTGGCTGACCAGCTCGGTGGCGAGCCGGTCGCACCCACGATGGCGCTGCCGAATGCTCCGCCAAGCTGACGATTGCTGTTCAGGAGCCCGGAGGCCGCCCCGGCCAGCCGGGGATCGATCCGACGCATCGTCACCGTCGTCATGGGCGCAAAGGTGCAACCCAGCCCGACGCCGGCCAGGATCAGCGGCGGCAGGAAGGTAAACTGGCCCGCGCTGAGGGACGACACCCAGATGACCAGGCCCATGCCGACGCTGAAGCAGCTGAGCCCGGCGAGCAGGATGTACTTTCCACCGAATCGATCGGTGGCGCGGCCGGCGATGGGCGCGATGACCATCGAGGTCAGCGACATCGGCGCGAAGGTGAGGCCCGCTTTCAACGCGCTGAAGCCGAGTACCGACTGCAGGAAAATCGTCAGCGGCAAGAACAGGCCCATCATGCCGAAGAAGACGATGGCGGCGAGCGCGTTGCCGATCGCAAAGTTTCGATCCTTGAAGAGCGATAACGGCACCAGCGGATCTTCGCGTCCGCGATCCCACAGGATAAAGAGCACGAACAGGATGACGCTGGCGACAAAGAGACTGGGAATGCTGAAGAGACCCCAGTGACCGCCGCCGGCGTCGAACGAGAGCGCGTCGGTGAAGGTGCCCCAGTGGTAGCGCTGCCCCTCGATCAGGCCGAAGACCAGGGCGAACAGCGAACCGCTGGCCAGAAGCACGCCCACTGGATCCAGGTCCTGGTCTCGACCGAGCCGGATTCCCGGCAGCAGCCATACGCCCAGGATGAAGGCGACGATGCCGACCGGGACATTGACCCAGAAGACCGCCTGCCAGCTGAAATTCGTAACGAGAAAGCCGCCCAGCGTCGGGCCGGTGACCGAGGCAACGCCGGCCACCGCACCCCAGACCCCAAACGCCGCCCCGCGCCGGTTGGGGGGAAAGATGTTCGTCAGGATACTCAGCGTTTGCGGGGTCAAAATCGCCCCGCCGATGCCCTGGACGATGCGGGCCAGAATAAGTTGGCTCGGACTCTGCGCGAGGCTGCAACCGATCGAGGCAAAGGTGAAGACCGCCAGGCCAATGAGGAAGAGTCGCTTGGCGCCGTATTTGTCGCCCAGTCGTCCGGCGGTGATCAGCAGCACGGCATAGACGAGGATGTACGCGTTCAGCACCCAGAGGATCTCGTCGAGGCCGGCGTGGAGTCCATCGATGATGCTCGGGATGGCGACGTTGACGATCGTCAAATCGAGCAGGATCATGAAGAAGCCAAGGCAGAGAACGAGCAGGATGATCCACGGACTGCGTTTGGTCTGGACTGCCGCCTGCATTGGGAGTCAGTCTAGGGAACAGTTGGCGGCGAGCGCCAATCGGAATTGAGCTCTAACAGACGGCAGCGATAAAGCGCGAAGCGCGATGGGCCATGGCCATGATGGTGATCATGGGATTGACTCCGGACGCACTGGGAAAGGCGCTGCCGTCGGCGACGAAGAGGCCCTTGACAGCATGCGCCCGGTGGTCGGGGCCGATGACCGATGTTGCCGGGTCATTCCCCATACGGCAGGAGCCCATCTGGTGAAAGCTGACGTAACCCATCTGGCCCGGTTTATAACCGTTACGGTCGACCTCGTTCATGTAGGCGTCGACGCCACCCCGCTGGCCGGGCCGGTACGCCACATACGCGCTCTGGCTGGTGAAGATCTCTTTGGCGCCGGCCGCTTCCAGGATGCGCACGCCGACCTCGATGCCCTTGCGCATATGGGCGAGATCCTGGCGCGACAGCCTGTAATCGACCCGGCTGGTGCCGTCTTTTGAGGTAACGCGACCCCAGCCGCTGTCGCGAAGCAGAATTCCCGTGAGCGAGAGGTTGGGAAGCTGACGCATCAAGCGACTGTAGTGATCCGGCTCCCGCCAGGGGGTCACCAACGCAAGCAGCGCGGGATGCAGCGGTGCCGATTCGATCTTCGGCCCGAAGTGGTGGCCGTCCAGGTTGGTGAACTCATCGGAGTAGACCGACTGCAGGGTCCCTTCCCAGGGCCGGATTGACTCATCAAAGATGCCGGAAACCGCGGTCGAGGGATGGAGCCGAAGCCAACTGCCAACCGCCTTCGAGCGCAGGCCGGAGCGCTGCAACAACGCCGGCGTGGCGATCGCGCCCGCGGCGGCCACCACCGCGCGACTGCGCACGATCAGGGTGAAGGCCGGCATCTCCGGCTGCCGGACGGTCGCGCGAACACCGACCGCACGGCCATCTTCGATCAACACGCGATCAACCGTGCAGTTGACGACGATCCGGGCGCGCTGCCGGTAAGCGTCCATCAGGTAAGTCTTCAGCGTCGACTGCTTGGCCCCGATCTGGCAGCCGTAACCGCAAAACCCGCAGCGCTCGTCCTGAGTGCAACCCTGGACATTGCGCGGCATATAGCCGACATGCCAGCCGAGCTGGCGGAGGCCACGCTCCAGCACCCGTTCGCGGGCACTGACCCGGCTATGACTGACGTTGACGCCGAGCCGCTCGTACACCGCGTCCAGCGCCGAGGTGTACTCATCGGTCGCAAAGGCCGGGAGTCCGTGTCGTTGCGCCCATTCGTCGCGGAGCCAGTCCGGACTCCGAAAGCTCGTGGTGTAGTTGATGACCGTGCCGCCACCCAGACAGCCGCCCGCGATCAGCGCAACCCCGGCGTCGGAGGTCGCGGCGAAGCCGCCCTGGTAGTACAGCTTGCGCATCATCGCCAGCTCCAGCTGGTTGAAGTCGGCCTCGTTGTAGTAACCGCCTTCCTCCAGGACGATCACGTCCTTGCCGGCCGCGGACAGCTCGGCCGCCACCACTCCACCGCCTGCGCCCGAGCCGACGATAACGGCATCGCAGGTCAATGTCGTGTCGCCGTCAAGTGTTGTCGTCTTGATGACCTTGGGCGTCGGCGGCGGCGACGACACGGGACCCGGATAGCCGATCTCCGGCCACACCGGGTTGGTGCCGTCGTCTTCGGTGTCCCCCAGAAACGCCAGCAGTGAAAGGCGCTTGAAGACCTGGAAGAGCTGCCGGCGGAAGGCCAGCCGGCTGGTCGACCAGGACGCCATGACCGCGACGCGTTGCTCGCGCGGCCAGCGATGAAATGGCACGGGCCGGCCGCTGAGCAGGAAGGTCCCGGTGCGGCGGCCGAGCACACCCACGATCAGGCGCAGCCGGCGTCGGTCCGCAGGGGACGGGAGTCGCGCAAACGTATCCTCCATCGAGGCGGCAACCCGGATGGGGGAGCCGGGATGGCCCATCCCGCCGATAAAGGTATCGGCCATCGCGACCAACACGGCCGATCGGCTGTCGCGGGCGGCTGTCGTCGGCGGCGCCTTGACGGCGGTCGTCACACCTATAACCCCCCTGCCGAAGTGATCAGTGGCTCAATCATAAGCAGCGGGCGAACGGTAGGAAAGGCCCAAAATGGATGCCATGTGCTATTCAAACGACGCCCGGCCCCCGCTGCCGCCCATCCAGGGCGGTTCAACCGACGAAGACGGTCTGATTCTCACCTCGGCCGACGGGACCCGCTTCGGTGCCTACGCCGCTCGAGCCGGAACGCCAACCGGTGCCGGCGTCGTCGTGATACCGGACCCGCGTGGCCTGCATCCCTTTTATAAGGAGCTCGTGCGGCGGTTCGCCGAAACCGGGATCGATGGCATCGCCATCGATTACCTGGCGCGGACCGCGGGGCTGGGCGATCGGCCGGAGGGCTTCGATTTCATGACGCATATCCGGCAGACCACCCCGGAACAGGTGGCGGCCGACGTCAGAGCTGGGGTCGACTATCTGCGGTCCGCGGCTGGAGGCTCGGTCGCATCAGTGTTTACGGTGGGCTTCTGTTTCGGTGGGGCGCAGTCATGGCGGCAATCGGCCGCCCAGCCGGGTCTTGCGGGCGCGATCGGTTTCTACGGGCGCCCGGCCGTCGTCCGCGACGTCATCCCACAGATGAAGGCGCCTCTTTTGCTCCTGATCGCCGGTGAGGATGCCGCCACACCCCGGGAGGAGTTCGTCAGGTTCGAGCAGGAGCTCACCCAGGCGGGCGTCCCTCACAACCAAGTGGTGTACGACGGAGCACCCCACTCGTTCTTCGACCGAAAATTTGACCAGCACAAGGCCGCGTCGGAGGATGCCTGGCGACAGATGCTGGAGTTCATCAAGCAGCACACACGGCAACCCGCGCGGGCGTGAACCTCGGCCGGGCCGGCATCTGGCTCGGCTCGATGGCCAACCTTCCCGCCGCCGAGCTGCGAAGGGCGGTCATCGAGATCGAGACGATGGGCTTCGGGACGATCTGGATCGGCGAGGCGGTCGGCCGCGAGCCGTTTGCCGCCTGCGCGCTGATCCTTTCCTCCACCAGCCACGTCACGGTCGCCACGGGAATCGCCAACATCTGGGTCCGCGACGCGACGGCGATGATGAACGGCGCGCGAACGCTGGCCGAAGCCTGGCCCAACCGATTCGTGCTTGGGATCGGCGTCAGCCATGTGCCCCTTGTCAGTGCTCGTGGACATCGCTACGACCGCCCGCTGACCGCGATGCGCGCATACCTCGACGCGATGGAGAATGCGCCCTACCGGCCGGCGATGCCGAATCCGCCCCCTCCAGTGCTGCTGGCCGCCCTCGGCGTCAAGATGCTGCAACTGGCCCGCGAACGAACCGCTGGCGCGCACCCCTATTTCGTGCCGGTAGAGCACACCCTGGAAGCCCGTGGCATTCTTGGTGATGACCGCATACTCGCTCCGGAGCTAGCCGTCGTCTTCGCCCGAAACCGCGAAGGCGCGCGGGTCACCGGCGACCGCTACATGAAGACCTATCTCAACCTGGAAAACTACCGCCGGAACCTGGAGCGTTTGGGTTGGCCGCCAGCGGAGCTCGAGTCACCGGGTAGTGACCGTATCTTCGATGCGGTCGTCGCCTGGGGCGAGGATGGTGCGATCGCGAGCAAGGTGCGGCTCCACCACGACGCCGGCGCCGATCACGTGGCGGTTCAGGTCCTCACGCCGACGCCCGATCGCGCGCCGCTTGATGATCTCCGAAGACTGGCGCCACTCCTTTTGAACGGATGAAGGCATCCCGCGCTGCCGCGTGCAGCGTGCGTCGGATGGTGGCCGCAACGGAGGTGGTTTGTCCGATCGCACCGATCGGGGCCATGGTCCGACCCAGGCGACGTAGTCCGCTGGCGGGCGCGAGAGTCAGCGCGACGGCCACTGCCTGCACGCCGGCGGCGATGCGCTGCCAGGGCCGCTCGGTGGGACGGGGACATCGGTAGCGCACCAACAATCCTGGAATGACATACCGGACGACCGGCGGGAGCAGACCGAGCGCCGGAAGGTCACCCGCGCGATAGGCGGCGGCCGGCGCCCAGAGGCTCAGCCAGGAGTCCGCCTCGATATCGAGCAGCGCACTTAACGAGGTCGGGCCGTCGAGCCGGGTCAGCCGGCCGTCGAGCCAGTCGCTGGGGCCGCCCCAGAGAAGAGCCATCCAGGCGATCCGTCTGCCCACGCGCGGAGCGGCGGTCGTGCCGGCCAGTAAGCCGGCGCTGCCGGCCCGGCTCAACGTCAGGAGGTTGGCCCGGGTCAAAATGCGTTGATGCGGTTGCAGATAATGAGCGGCCATCAAAAGGAAGGTGAATGAAGCCGCGCCGTTGAGCAGGGCAGCTCCGACATATCGCGCTAGCGACGCATCACCTGGACGGCGCTCGGCGGCGTGCTGGGGCCGGGAGCGCATGCCTGGATTGATAGTGCTACACTCGGGTCCCTCCATCGGGCTGCTCTAGCCCACCTCGACCCAGCCTCCTCGGCGGCGGACGCCGGACGATGCCGCATCCACCGTTATGCAACCTGGAAGGTTTTTTTGGACTCAAACAACGCAGCCGTCCTCGAAGAGCTCGGCTGGAACGATGACTTCGCCACCGCTCTCGCCGCGCTGGGGGATCCAGCGATTGAGCCCGGCCGGGTATCTGCCGACTTTGGCATCCGGTTCCTGGTCGAAACAGCGCGGGGCCCGGTCACGCCCGCCCTCAGCTGACCTCTGCGACAATCCGGACGTCGGATCGCCGTTGGTGATTGGGTTGGGCTTTACCCGGAGCTGGCGCAGATCCGCCACGTCCTGCCTCATCGAACGGCGATTCGGCGCAACGCACCGGGTACCGAGGCGCACGAGCAGGTCCTCGCCGCCAACATCGACGTGGTCCTCCTCGCGAGCGCGGTCGGTCCGGACTTCAATCCGCGGCGGATCGAACGTCTACTGACGGTGGCCTACCAGAGTGGCGGGGCGCCTGTCGTGTTGCTGACGAAGGCTGACCTTGACGAGGTCTTGCCTTATGAGCGCCAGCTTGCCGCGATCGTCCCCGCTGTCCCGGTTGTCGCGGTGAGTGGATTGCGTGGTGACGGAATCCAGGAGCTCCGCGCGTATCTGCTCCGGGGGAAAACGGCGGTGTTGATCGGCTCCTCCGGGGTGGGCAAATCGACCCTCATCAACCATCTCCTGGGGGCAGAGTCGCTTCCAACGGGGGAGGTGCATCGAAGCGGACAGGGGCGCCACACGACCAGCCACCGCCAGCTGATCAAGCTCCCCGGCGGCAGCATGATCATCGACACCCCGGGACTGCGCGAAGTACAGATCTGGGCCGGTGGCGATACGCTCGGCGTCGCGTTCGCCGATATCGATGACCTGGCCCGCCGCTGTCGCTTTACGGACTGCCGGCATCGGCAAGAGCCGGGCTGCGCGGTCATCGCCGCCGAAGCGGGCGGCGCGCTCGACACCAGCCGGCTGACGAACTACCGGAAGCTGCAAGGCGAGCTGCGGGCGATCGAGGTGCGGGCCGACATTCGGCTGCGACTCGAGGAACGCCGCAAGTGGAAGGTCATCCACCGCGCGGTCCGAAAGGGAAACAAGGGTTAGCTGGCCGGCCGCCGACGCTTGGGGCGGTCGAGCTGGCCGGAGCGGTCCGGTGCTTCGTACCCAGCCCAGGGGTCGTAGTCGACCTCGAGCGGTTCCTGCGTGGGCCGCTCGGACTCCGGAACGTTGCGCAGGTTGAGCCGGATTCGGGTCCAGCTCGTGTTGCGTCCCCGCATCGAGTCCACCAGGATGTCGGAGGGCGCCAGGTGTGACCAGATCTCCGCATGTCGCGCCCGCCAGCGCTGCAGTCCTGCGCGAGCCTCGGATTCGGTCGCCGCGCGCGCGATCTCGATCAACGGCATGGTGGTGCGGCGCCGTCCGGTGGGACCCACCGTCTTTCCCGGCGCCGGCGGCGGCACCTGCCCCTTCGGCTGAGGTCGATCCTCGCGTTTCCGACGCGATAGCTGGACCCGAGCCGGCTCGCCCTCCTGCTTGGCGAAATGCGGCGGCCACGGTGCGTCGCCGAAGCCAGCCGTCTCGTGCTGGGCGGAGAGTTCCAGCAAGGGGACCAGGGAACCGACCGCCTCGTCGATGCCTCTGGACGGATCGCCGATCTGCTCGAACCGTTTCGGGACGGTATCGATCGTGAAGGCCTCAGCTTCACAGCTTGCGACTTCGTCCCACGTCAGCGGCGTCGAGACCCGGGCATCGGCGGTGGGGCGAACGGAGTAGGCGGACGCGACCGTGCGGTCCTTCGCATTCTGGTTGTAGTCGAGGAAGACCCCATGCCGCTCTTCCTTCCACCAGCGGCTGGTGGCAATGTCGGGGGCTCGCCGCTCGACCTCGCGAGCCAGGGCGACCGCGGCTCGACGGACTTCCGGAAATGTCCAGCGCGGCTCGATCCGGCAATAGATGTGGAACCCTCGCGAGCCGGATGTTTTGGGCCACCCGGTCAAGCCGAAGTCATTGAGGACCTCACGCGTCGCCAGCGCCACCTCGCGAATTTGCGCCCACGACACGCCCGGTACCGGGTCAAGATCGATGCGCAGCTCGTCAGGATGGTCCAGGTCGGCGGCTCGCACCGGATGCGGATTGAGGTCGATACAGCCGAGGTTGACGATCCACGCCAGCTGGGCGGCGTTCGTGACGACGATTTCTTCGGCGGTGCGGCCCGATGGGAACGACAGCTCGACGGTCTCGATCCACTCTGGGCGCGAGGTTGGAGCGCGTTTCTGGAAAAAAGCCTCGCCCTCCGCACCATTGACGAACCGCTTGAGGGCCATCGGTCGACCGTGGACGCCGCGCAGCGCCCCCTCCGCGACGGCCATGTAATAGCGCACCAGATCGAGCTTCGTGTGTCCGGACTTCGGAAAGAAAAGCTTGTCCGGGTTGCTGATCTTGACCTCGCGGCCGGCGACCTGGATGATCTCCTCCCTCGGCGTGGGCATGCCGATACCATACGGCTAAGTGGCACGGACCTCCCCGAGCCCGACGATCGGGGCACTGGCCCTGCTGACCCTCTCGGCGTGCAGCTCGTCCGGGCCCACCCAGACCAGCGCCACCCCGACGGTCGTGTCGCCCCAGGCCTCACCCAGGTTCGCGGCATTCGTCGCGGCAGACTTTGCGACGGCGCTCGCGTGGTCGCCCGACGGGCGCCTGTTCGATGCCGAGCGAGCCGGCACTATCAGGACGTTCGACGGCAAGACGTCCCGCGTTTTTGCGACAGTGTCAGCCTCGACCTCCGGCGAACGGGGTTTGCTCGGCCTGGCGCTAAGTCCGACATTTCAAAGCGACCATTTCGTGTACGCGTTCTACAGTCGCGCGGACGACCAAAGCCGCCAACGGGTGGTCCGGTGGACCGATCAGGGCGGGACCGGAACCAGCCTGACGACCATCGTCGATAACCTGCCGGCCGGCAACGACTGTTGTCACAAGGGCGGGCGACTCGCCTTTGGCCCAGACCGGAAGCTGTACGTCACCCTCGGGGAAAACCACGTCGCGGCCGACGCGCAGCGGACATCAAGTCTACGCGGCAAAATCCTGCGTTACAACCCGGATGGAACCGTGCCCGGCGACAACCCATTCGGCTCGAGCAACCCGGTGTGGGCGATCGGCCTGCGCAATCCGTTCGGGCTGGCCTTTTCCCCTGACGGGAGTCTGTTCGTCACGGACAATGGCCCCTCGGGCGATGCCGGCACTCCCGGCAGCGGTTGGGATGAGGTCGACCACGTCGTCCGCGGTGGAAACTCCCAGTGGCCGACCTGCTATGGCAATGGCATCCACCTCCAGGGATCCCAATGCGTTGGTACGCCACCCACGTATCAAAGCGGCAACGCCACGCTTGTCCCGACCGGCGCGACATTCGTGAGCGCCCAGGGCCCAGCCGGCTACACGGGTGACTTCGTGTTCTGCAGCTACGGCGAGAGCCGGCTCAAGGTGCTATCGGCCGACGGCACCCGGCTGCTTTTCGATGGTCCGCGCTGCCAGCTCGACGTCAAGGAAGGGCCCGACCATGCCCTCTACATGTCGGACACGTCGGCGATCTACCGGCTCGGCGCATAGCGCCGGGTCAGCCGGCGACGTCGAGCGCCGGCAATGGTGGATGGACCGTGAGGTAGCTGAGCAAGACGCCAATGGCTCCCGACACGGCAATCGCGCCAAGCCATAGGGTGATCGGCCAGTCAATCCCGCGGGTAAGCGCAAGGAACAGCAGGTAGAGGGCGGAGACACCGACTGGGCCGAGGAAGGCGCCGACCCGAAGCGCGACGACCCGCTGCGGTCCCGGCCGGAGCCACACCATCACCAGGTCGGCGAGCAGCCCACCGATGATGGCGACCGGGATCAGATCGAAGTTCTGCTCCAAGGAGCCCAGCAGCGCACCGTTCAATCCGACCAGGAGGGTGATGCTGCCAAAGGGCAGCGCGAAACGACTAAGCAGGTAGAGGATGATGCCGGTAAGAAGGGCGGTCTGCACCATGATCCCGAGGATGCCCAGCTGTTGCAGGTCCGCAATGGTGGCAGGCGTCGCGGAGGCCGTCGCTGCATAGGGATTAACCAGTGGTTCGTCAAACTGGTTGAAGAACGTGAGCATCGACAACAGGAGGCTGGCCGAGATCACGGCCGTCCAGGGGGCTTTGCTGACCGGCCGCCGCCAGGCGGCCCGCAGCGGTCCGGCCACGATCAGGGTGCCGGCCAGCATCAAGAGAAGATGGGGCGGACTGATCAACGCCGCGAGGTTGACCTCGATCCCGAAGCGGAGATGCCAGATCATGTCGATCACGCCGGCGACGCCAAACAGCGCGGCACCAATCAGCGAGAGGTTATAGCCCGCGGGCAAGGCTTGATCGAGGCGGTGCCCGTGGGCCTGGTTGCGCAGCGCGCGGGTGCCCAGAAAGATCAGGATGGCGAAGATTCCTGAGTACAGAATCGCGTGCCAGGGGGTGAAGAAGGTCTCCAGCCTGGCCAGGTGCCGATGGGCCCAGGCATCCAGGTAGGCACCCGCCATCAACCAGGTGCACAGGGCAACCACGGTCCACTCGAATCGCCGCGTCGGTGGAATCGGACCCTGATCTCGGAACAGCTCCCTTGTCAGTTCTCTAACCCTCACCGTGGTGATCCTCCTCACAATCAGTAAATTCCATGATGATGCGACCCGGGCTTCGCCATAGGCTCCAGGTGTGGACCAGGATGAGCGTCTTCTCGTCGAGCGAGCCAAGTCTGATGCCGAGGCATTTGGGATCCTCTACGACCGCTATGCGGAGGATATCTACCGCTTTGCGCAGGCACGCCTGGGTAACGTCGCGGCGGCGGAAGACGTAACGGCCGAGGTCTTCGTCAAGGCACTTCGGGGGATCGGCCGGTACCGCGACCGCGGTCGTCCCTTTTCCTGCTGGCTCTATCGGATCGCCCGGAATGCGGTGGCCGACCATTTCCGTCACGAGCCGGTGAGCCGGCAGCTGTCGGACTGGCTGCCCGATACGGCTACCGAGGTTGAAGCGACCGCGCTCCGCCGCGTTGAGCTGGATGACCTCTGGCGGTTGGTAGAAAAGCTCCCGCTCCAGCAACGCGTCGCCATGACGCTGCGGTTTCGCGATGACCGAAGCGCGCGGGAGGCTGCCGCGGTCATGGGAAAGTCTGAAGCGGCGGTGAAGCTGCTCATCTACCGCGCGGTCGGACGCCTCCGTTCACAGGTGGCCGTTACGGATGATGCGCGAGCGCGATCAGCTCTCGCTGTGAGTTGATCCCCAGCTTGCGATAGATCCGTTGGAGATGCGTCTCGATGGTGTTGAGGCTGACGAAAAGCTGGTCTGCGATCTGCCGGGCTTTGACGCCCTGCTCGGCCAGGCGGCGGACGCGCTGCTCCGCCGCCGTCAACGCGTCTGGATCCACCTCTCGACGATGCTGGCGCCCGTGCGCCAGCGCCAGCTCATCGCCGGCCTTTTTAGCCAGGCGCTCGGCGCCGCAGGCCTCCGCCAACTCGCTGGCGCGCCTCAATAATGGGCGGGCTGCCCGATCCTGGCCGGATCGCCGCAGCAGCGCCCCGAGCCGGTATCGAAGACGGGCCTCGACCACCGGCATTCCACTGGCGGTCGCGAGCGCGATAGCCTCGTCGAGCAGGCCGGGAACGGCCTCGAGATCACCCTCGATTTGCTTCAGCGCGGCTCGAGCCCCAAGTGCAACGATCCGCGGGAACCGGCAGGGCAGGCGGTCTCCCGTCGACTCGAGCGACGTAACCACCGCCCTGGCGTCGTCGATTCGGCTTCCGTACAGATAGGCGGTGATGGCATCCCCAGCCCATGGGACCACGCAGGGCTCCAGAATTTGAAGCCGATCGGCCAGCGCCCGTAGCCGGTCGAACAGAGCACACGCGTCGGCCGTACGCCTGGCGTGCATGGCCAGCACGGCCTCGATATGGAGCAGCCATAGCCGTCCCGCCCAGGTCTCGTTCGGATCTGCCAGTGCCGTCGACCTCCGGTACCATTCCGCGCACTCGTCCATCTGGCCCATCTCCGCCAGGGTGTAGGCATGGATGATGGCGGCCCAGAAGGCCCGCTCGGGGGCAAGATCGGACAGCAGCGTGGCCCGGTCGGCGAGCTGAAGCGCCTCCTGGAGCTTCCCCATCCGAATGCAGGTGTCGCCGTGCATGACGGACAGGGCCGCGATGGCGACCGGCAGCCGCATCCGTTCGGCAGCCTGCATACCGATGTCGTAGGCGCGGGTAGCCTCGGTGAAGCGCTCGGTCCACTTCGTCATGTTTCCGTAGGTGCCAAGTGTTCCCCAGCTCCAGGCGAAGTCGGTGGTATCGGCCTCGGGGTTTGCGAGCGCGTCTCGAACCGCACCCTCAATCACCGCGATACCGGTAGGGTCGGCGCGGAGAAACGTGCTGAACGCCCAGGCGGTGTCGGCCCGCGCGCGAAGCCTGGGCGACACATCGATCGCAAGTTCACGAGCCCGTTCGAGCAGTGGCGTCGCGAGGGCCGGCCCGCCGCTCGGCCATGAGATGAACGCCTCATCCAGCAAGGCCCGGACCGCCTCCGATTTCTCGGATGGAAGAGCGCTGGCGACCGCAGCCCGAAAGGCTTCGCCGGCTTCCCTGACACCGCCTCGGATGAAGTGGGCTCGTCCGAGCATTCGCTGCGCCGGACTGCGCAGCCGATCGCTCAGGTCGGGGATGGCGAGGATCCGCTGACAGGTGGCGATCGCGCCCCGGCCATCCCCGCTGTCGAGCTGCACCTCGGCGAGATCCATCAACACATCAGGCTCCGCTCGGGACCCGGCGACGTCGACGGCGGCCAGCAGCCATTGTTTCGCGCGAGCGATCGCACCTTCACGCATGGCCGTGCGGCCGGCCTGTGCTAGGACGGCGACCGCCTCCGGGTCACCGATCACGCCGGCCCGGGCGGCATGTTCGGCGGCCTCCGCGGGGTCGGCTCCACCGGAAACCAGCAGGCGGAAGGCGGCCGCGTGCCACCCTCCTCGCATCGGAGGCGGGATCTCGTCGTAGATGGTTTGACGGAGCAACGGGTGGGCGAACTGCACCCAACCCGGGGCATCGGATTTGAACAGGCCTCCCCGACTGAGCGCCTCAAGCGCGCGGTCGCCCTCTCCGGGGGTGAGGGCCGCCAGCGCCGTCGCGATCCCGGGACGAAACCGACTCCCCAGGACGCCCGCCGCCTGCGCGCATCGTCGCTCTTCGGCAGAGGCACCGATGAACCGGGCGCGCAAGAGCGCGGCCCGGGTGGCCGCCATATCAACACCGGATTCAGGAAGGTCGCCGCCACGCCGGACACTGGTCGCGACCTCCTCGAGCAAGAGGGGGTTGCCTGCCGCCAGCCTGGCTGCCCGCCTGGCCGAGGACGGGGAGATCTTCCCGCCGGCGCGATCGCTCAGCATATCCGCGGCACCGGCGTCGCTGAGCGGCAGCAGCTGTTCCACGGTCGCTTCACCATCATCGGTAAGCGGACCGACTGTATCCAGAGCGCTCTGCGGCCAGGGCCGAAGGGTCCCGATCAGGGCGATCGGCAGATTGCTGATCCGGCGACAGAGGAAGGCAAGCAGCGCCAGCGAGTCGTCATCCGCCCAGTGAAGGTCGTCAAGGAGCAGCAAGGTTGGCGACGGCAATGCTTCGAGAAACTGAAGAGCCGCATAGAGGCGCGCCGCGCGGGCTTGCATGGCGGGACGCCTGCCGGCCCTGGTTTGGCCGGGGCTCCGGAACCCAAGTCCTCGCAACGCCTGGTCGATAATCCCAAAAGGGAGGCTCGACTCGGCGGCATCGCCCCGTCCGATGCTGACCTTGAAGCGACCGCCTGAGCCGGCCCGGGCGCGCTCGACCATCGTGGTCTTGCCCAGGCCCGCTTCTCCAACGATGAACAGGCTGCGACCGCGACCACTCAGGGCCTCCGACACCAGGCCGTCGATCGCCTGCAGTGCCCCCTCGCGCTCCCAGATCTGTGACTGGGGCATCCCCTCCCTCCCCGGCAATCCTAGACCCTCAGTCACGTTGGTACATGAGCGCTGAACCCCGGCTTCCTAAAATGACTGCAAGTCTGCAGCGTCGTCTAAGTCGTTGGGAGGATCGTCATGCGCCGTCTCGTCATGTCGCTTGCCTTAACGGCCGCCCTGCTGGCTCCGCAGCCGGCGTTCGCGGGGCAGCCCTCGGTCGGTGTGGTTACGAACTTCGGCCCGAATCTGGCAGCCGTCTGTCCCATGCCGGAAGGCATCGCCGTCGACCCGACTGGCAATCTGTATGCTTCGTCGTTCGCCTTCAAGCCAATCGCCAACATCTGCGTCGAAAATCGGTCCGGTCAGATCATCGATGTGATCCCGGTGGCGGCCGGGAAGGCCGGAGTCGCCTCGCTCCTGGGCGAGCTATTTGAGCCGAGCCAGGGCCTGTACGTGCTCGATTTCGCAGACGGCACGCCAACCAATGGTCGGCTGCTTCGAGTTAACGTGCAAACCCACGCCGTGACGGTCGTCGCTACCGGTTTCCAGGCGCCGAATGCGATCGCCCAGGACCGGCACCGCAACCTCTACATTTCCGATTCCTTCTTGGGCGCGATCTTCAGAGTTTCCCCCGATGGCGCCACCACCGTGTGGATCCAGGATCCACGCCTCATGCCGCAACCCGGCGGCTCCCCACCCTTTGGGGCGAATGGTCTGGCGTTCGACCGCAACCAGGGCTACCTCTATGTGGCAACGACTTCCGACAGCAAGATCTATCGGATCCCCCTCGAGCAAGATGGGAGCGCCGGCCCGATGCAGCTGTTTGCCTCCGGGGCGGCCATCGACGCGGCCCAGCAAACGACCGAGGCTTTGCATGGTGCCGACGGGATCATGTTCGACGTGCACGGCAACCTCTACGTCTCCGATTCCTTCTTGGGCGCGATCTTCAGAGTCTCCCCCGATGGCGCCACCACCGTGTGGATCCAGGATCCACGCCTCATGCCGCAACCCGGCGGCTCCCCACCCTTTGGGGCGAATGGTCTGGCGTTCGACCGCAACCAGGGCTACCTCTATGTGGCAACGACTTCCGACAGCAAGATCTATCGGATCCCCCTCGAGCAAGATGGGAGCGCCGGCCCGATGCAGCTGTTTGCCTCCGGGGCGGCCATCGACGCGGCCCAGCAAACGACCGAGGCTTTGCATGGTGCCGACGGGATCATGTTCGACGTGCACGGCAACCTCTACGTCTGCGCAAACTCAGCCCAGCACCCGGCCCCCGGATTGCCCGGCGAGATCCAGGTTCTATCGCCTGATGCGCGGCTGATCGCTCGGTACGACGGGCTTGGCCAAAACGACCTTGACTTCCCCGCCAGCCTGGTGTTCCACGAGCGCGCCCTCTACATCGCCAACCTGGCGCTCGACACCGGTGGGGTGAACTCCAAGCTGTCGATACTCGGCGTCCCCTACCCGGGACTTCCGCTGCGTCCCTGAAGGCAGAAAGCTGATCGCCTAGCCCGGCGGCGCGGGAGACTCCTCTAGGCGGTTTGCTCCACGGCCGCGACCGGCTCGAGTTCCGACTCGCGAGCTTCAAGAAAAGCGCGGATCAACTCATTCAGCTCCTGACATTTCTCGAGGATTAATTCGCAGGCACGGGCACGCTGCTCGGGCGACAGCTCGTTGGAGTTCAGCAACTGGGCGTAGCCATTGATGATCGTGAGTGGCGTCCTCAAGTCATGACCTAATAGGGCCAGTTCGCCGGTTCGTCCCTGCCCGTTCGCCATCCCCATGGCTGCTTCTCCAGCGAATAGCCTTATACGGGCGCTCCGGCTTGTCAATAGGGACTTTCGCGCCTTTTCAGGGGCGACAATTGTCCTTATAATCGGCTCGGGGGCAAACCTGACAAGCAGGTCACCACGCTTGGAGGTGTGCGGGGTGGTACAGTTCGTGACCCTCGTGCAGATCCGGCCGGGAGGCACCGGCAAGAGCGGTTCACGCGTGGCGGCCCATGCCGCCCAATGGCAGCACCTCAAGAATCAGATTCAGCTGGTCGGCGGACGAGTCAACCAGATCTGGAATGTCCTTGGCAACGACTACGACCTGCTCTTCGTGGGCGAGGCCGACGATCCGAAGACCCTGCACCGCATTGACGCCGTCTGCAAAGGCCAGGGCTACGCCGCCAAGACCCACCCGGCCATCGAGGCAGAGGAATACGCCCGCCTGGTGGAGGACACCGCAAACGTTCTGGATTACGGGCGCCGGCGCCGCAGCGTGGAGGTGGAGCGAGAGGCGTAGCCGGATCGGAACCGATGGGCTCCGAAAATCAGGCTGGGCTCAGGACGATCCAAGACACGCGCAGCTAGCTTAGGGCCGCGGTTGCGCGATGATTGGAGTGGCATGAACGAGAACTTGAGCCTTGGCCGCATCGCCGGCATCCACGTGGGGCTGAACTGGAGCCTGCTCGTCATTGCGGGCCTGATCGCCTGGAGCCTCGCGACCAGCATCCTGCCGCCTGCCGCGCCCGGCCAGACCGCGGGCGCGTACTGGACGGCCGGCGTGGTGGCGTCCTTCGTCTACCTCGCCTCCCTGCTTGCCCACGAACTTGCCCACTCCGTCGTTGCCATGCGTCGCGGCGTCCGAGTCGAAGGGATTACGCTCTGGCTGTTTGGCGGGGTGTCGCGGCTCGGCAGCGACAGCGCCTCGCCCGGCGTGCAGGCGCTGATCACCGTGGTGGGCCCCGTCACAAGCCTGCTGCTCGGCGCCGTGTTTCTCCTCGCAGCGGCTGCGGCCGGAGGTGGCGCCAACCCGGGTCTGCTGGCCGCCGCCCTCTCCTGGCTGGGCTACATCAACATCATCCTCGGAGTTTTCAATCTGCTGCCCGCCTTCCCGCTGGACGGAGGCCGGATCCTGCAATCGCTGATCTGGCTGCGCACGGGTGATCGCCTCCGAGCGACCAGAATCGCCGCCCGGATCGGTATGGTCTTCGCGTTCCTCCTGATTGCCTACGGTCTGGTCACCTTCCTGGTCGCGGGTAGCCTGATTGGCGGGGTCTGGTCGGTGTTCCTGGGCTGGTTCCTCCTGAGCGCCGCCCGGGCCGAAGAAACCGGCGGCTTGATCCGCCAGGCGCTGTCCGGGATCAGGGTCGCCGAGGTAATGACGCCCAATCCCGTGCAGGCTCCCGACGACATCAATGTCGACGAGGCGCTGCACAGCTACGTTCTAGCCTCTCGGCATTCGACTTTTCCCACTCATGATGCGAGCGGCCGGTTGAGCGGGCTGTTGACCATGGCCGCCCTCAAGAACGTCGCGCCGGACGCTCGTGCGACAACGCTTGTCAAAGGGGTTATTTGTCCGCTCGATAGGGTGTCAACGGCCAGGCCGGCTGACCCGGTCACCAACCTTCTGGGGCTGTCCGAGGGTTGCAGCGAAGGTCGCACGCTGGTCATCGATAGTGGCCGGCTGGTGGGAATCGTCTCCCCTAGCGACATCAGCCGGCTTCTGCAGACGTCGTTGTCGGGTCGTGCCCAAGCGCCAACTCAGGGTGCGGGAGCCAGGTCCGTGTAGTTGTTCACGATGACCAGGTGGCTAGCGCTTGACGAGGTATCAAGACCCCAGCTCTTCGAATACGGCGTAGTGCTTTTCGACAACACATTGCCGGACGCATCCCTGGTGATGAAGGTCGAGGTTCCGGTCAGGGTGACGCCCACCAGCCGCGACGCCTGGCTGCTGAATTTCGGAAGGAACAGGTTGAGCCCGACCTTGTCGAAGCTGTAAGTCTTCTCGATGATCTTGCCGGCGGCGATGTCCTGCTTGATGACGTCGGTGAATTCCTTAAGCCCGTCGCCGGTAGCCCCAGTTTCTGCCAGTTTCAAGTCGTGGGCGCGACGCGCTTCGGATTCGATGATGAGGTCGAGCACCGCGTCATGCGCCATCCTCGTCGCGCTCTTTGGCACGGACTGATCGAAGGCGACCACATTCGAGGCGATGGTGACATCTGGAATCGGCGGCAGGATCCACAGTTGCGCCGATGCGGAGGCGGGCCCCGAACCTCTCGGCGGCGGCAGGGCGGCGGCCGCCGAGCTCGAGACCCAGCCGCCGATCGCCGGCCCGGCACCAATGGTGAGTGCGAGGGTTGGGGTCGACCCATCGGCAAGCCCGGCGGCCGGCTCAGGGGCGTGCGTGGATAGATCGGCCGCCACCGGAATGGTCCCAACAAAGAGCAGAGCGACAGCGAGCGCAGCCGGCAGGCGCCAGCCGGAGCGACGCCTCCCCGCCCTCTGCCGGTCCCGGGCTTCGAGTGGGGACAGGAACCGGGCGAGCGCAAACCGAAGTGCACAGGCGATGACCAGGCTTGCCAGGATCGCGGTCTTGGTCCAGAACTCGAGCGTGGTCGGGCCGATCAACAGCACCGCCAGGATGGCCACCACAATGCCGAACGCCACGCGCGCCACCGGGCCGTCGGGAACAGTC
>VBEE01000121.1 GCA_005881715.1 Chloroflexota bacterium
GACCAGAGCTGGCGCACGCGCGACGTCCAGGTCGAGCTCGAAGACGGGGGGCGGCGAATTCTCAGCGTATCCGCCGACGGGGCCGGTCACTGGTCGCGCGAAGATGGGAGATTGAACGACCTTGACGGATGTCTCGACGTGGACCTCGAGTGGTCGCCCTCGACGAATACGTTGCCCATCCGGCGCCTCGCCCTGGCGATCGCCGAAACCAGAGCCGTCACGGCCGCCTGGATTCGCTTCCCGTCGCTGGAGGTGGAGCGACTCGATCAGTCGTACGAGCGGCTCGACCAGCACCGCTATCGTTACCGCTCCGGGCGCTTCACGGCCGACCTTACCGTGGGCGATGACGGCCTGGTGCTTCAGTACGGCGTCAACTGGCGGGGCGTGGCCACCAGCGGCGAACTCACGAGCGAGACGTCGACGCCAGCCGGTCCTGTCGCAGGAACAGACCAGTAGCGCGGAACAGAAAGTAGAGTCCGGCGGAGACGACGGTCCAGGCCAGCAATGCCACCAGGAGGGCGGCGACCGGATTCCATCTGAGTAGCAGCATCGCGGTCAAGGCGAAGGCGCCGAGACCCAGCGCGCCCAGCACGCCACCGCTGGCATCCGCCCAGGCCTTCGTGGTTCCCTCTTTCTTCTCGATCAACGTCAGGGTCGCGGGGAGGACAGCGGGGAAGGCGAGGAAAAGGCCACCGAACCTGGGGCCGGCAACCGCACCCGCCACGCCGGCGACCAGCGCAATAGCTGCCCCAAAGGCGAAGCGGATGCCGAGCTCTGCGGGCTTGACAGAGCCAAGCGTCGACCAGTCGAAGCCGACGCGCTCGCGGTCATCCTCCAGCAGCTGCCTGCCGTCCATCGTTATCGGCCGAGTGCCAGGTAGAGGCCACCTGCGACCAGGAGCCATGCCAGCCAAGCCAGGATCGAGCCGATCAGCGCGTGAAGTCGCTGAATCAGGTAGAGCGACACCAGGCAGTAGGCGACCATCCCGGCTGTACCGAACACCATTCCCTGGGCATAGGGAACGGTTGCGTCGGCTCCTTTGACTACCGCGGTGATCGCCAGGCTGGCGACGGCGACGGAGGGTGCCGCCGAGAACAGCCCGGCAAAACGCTTCGGACGACCGGCGTGGCCGACCAGTGAGAAGGCGACCACCGCGAGACCTCCGACGACGGCCTTCAGCAGCACAGACGAGATCGTCATGCTACACTAGCACTATCAGCTTACGCGTAGTCAGCACTACCATTAATATAGTAGAGTAATTGCCAGGAAGGAGGAAGAGCATGCCACGCGGAGCGAGTCCGAAACGGGAGCGCCAGTACAAGCACATCAAACAGAGTGCAAAGAAATCGGGGCGTTACGGGGGTCGTGCAGAAGAAGTCGCCGCGCGCACCGTGAACAAGGTCCGGCGGGAAAAGGGTGAGACCAAATCGCAGCGATCGAGCGGGAAGAAGAAGGTCGCGAGCCGGTCAAGCGCGAGCAGATCGCGAACAACGAAGTCTCGGTCGACCGGATCACGCACACGGTCACGCAAGACGTCGACCACGCGATC
>VBEE01000118.1 GCA_005881715.1 Chloroflexota bacterium
TGGGCCTACCGGGGAGCCATGTGGCTGGCAGACGTCGAGAAGGCGGGGAGGATCCGGCCGCAGTTTCGCTTTTTCTCGCTGAGCCAGAACCACGACGCCCGCCAGGGCTCGGCCGAGCCGCCCATCTGGGAACGCGACCCGCTCGCCAAGGGTCTGCCCGCCTTTCTGGCGGCGACCGCCGCCCGCGCCCAGGGGGCTCAGGCGGGCGACCGCTTCCGGCTGGCGCTGCAGCGGGCGCGACACGAAGATCATCTGCCGGTCGACGATCACGCTACCTTTCGGCTCGTCGCCGAGCAAACCGAGCTCGACGTCGCCCGCTTCGAGCGCGATGTTCAACAGCGCGATTTCACGACCCTGGCCCGGGAGCATGCCGAGGCGGTGCAACGCGGGGTCTTCGGAGTTCCGACGCTGGTGTGGCCCGAAGGGCGCAGCTACTACCTGAAGATCACCGACCTCATTCCGGCGGACCGGGCGGTCGCCCTCTACGACGCCATCGAGACGGTCCACCGATTCGGTGAGGTGATCGAGATCAAAACCCCCGAGTCCGAGGGAACACTCGCCGCCTGAGCCCCCACCCTGACCCTCCCCCGTAAGCGGGGGAGGGAAATTGTTAATCGACTTCGAACATCACGTCGTCGACGTAGCAGTACATCCAGTTCTCGCCACGCTCGAGAGACTTGACGATCGGATGTTCGGTTGCGCGCGCATGTTTCGTTGCGTGCTTGTTCTTGGACGAGTCGCAGCAGCCGACGTGTCCGCAGCTCTCGCAGAGCCGCAGGTGCACCCAGGTGTCCCCCATCTTGAGACACTCCTCGCAGCCCTTCGTCTTCGGCTTGGGGTTTCGAATGTGATCGAGGTGCGTACAAACCTGCGTCGTTGCCATCGTCGTGCCTCCTTAGTTTATGCGGGCGTGGCCAGTTCGTCGGCCGCCTCGAACTGCCGGTGATAGAGCCGCGCGTACAGTCCATCCTGCTTGAGCAAATCGGCGTGACGTCCCTGCTCCACCAGCTCCCCGTGATCCATGACCAGGATGAGATCAGCCGCCAGGATGGTTGAGAGCCGGTGGGCGATGACGAGCGAGGTGCGTCCTTGAAAGAGGGGCCGCAGCGCGACCTGGATCAGGTGCTCCGACTCCGAGTCGAGGTTGGAGGTGGCCTCGTCCAGGATCAAGACGCGCGGATCCTTGAGGATGACGCGGGCGATCGCCACTCGTTGCTTTTCGCCGCCGCTCAGCCGGTGGCCTCGCTCGCCCACCACGGTCTCATAGCCTTCCGGCAGCGATTCGATGAAGTCGTGGATGTAAGCCGCCTTCGCCGCTGCCATCATCTCCGCATCGCTGGCCTCGGGTTTCGCGTAGAGCAGGTTCTCGCGGATCGTGGCATGGAAGAGGAATGTGTCCTGGAAAACCATGCCGGTCTGCTGGCCAAGTGATTCGAGGGTGAGGTCGCGCACGTCGAGGCCGTCCAGGCGGACGGCGCCGAGTTGCGGATCGTAGAAACGGGGCAACAGGCTGGTCACGGTCGTCTTCCCGGCACCGGTTGGCCCCACCAGCGCGGCCAGCTGCCCCGGCTCGATCTGGAATGAGACGTCTTTGAGCGCCGGCCGGTCGCTCGACGGGTAGCGGAACGTCACGTGGTCGAACTCGACCTCGCCCCGGGCCGCCGCCAGCCGTACGGCCGCCGCCTTCTCGTCGATATCAACGGGGAGATCCATGTACTCGAAGATCCGCTGGAAGAGGGCCAGGGAACCGACCACATTCACCTGCATGTTGGCCAGCGATCCGACCGGACCATATAGCCGAGCCAGCAGAACGGTCGCGAAGGTGACCACGGTACCCAGTGATTCCTGGCCGGTCACGACCAGGTAGCCGCCGAACAGCCAGAGCACCGCCGGACCGGCCGTGCCGAGCACGCCCATCAGCATGAAGAACCAGCGGCCGATCATCGACTGCCGGATGTTGAGGCGGCGCAGCTCGTCGTTGAGCTTGCGAAAGCGCAAGGTCTCGGCGGCCTGCTTGACGAAGGCTTTGACCAGTTGCATCCCGGAAATCCCGAGCGTTTCCTGCATGTAGGCCGTCATCTCCGCCAGCTTGCCCTGCGTCGCCTTGCGCGCCTGGAACGTCGCCTTGCCGACGCGTCGGGTCGGCAACAGGAAAGCGGGCAAAACAATCAGCGCGGCAATCGTCAGCTTCCAGTCCAGCGCGAACATCAGGGCGACCGTGCTGGCAAGGATCACGAGGTTGTTGACAAGACTGAAGATCGTGTCGGAGACGACGCTCTGAACACCATTGACGTCGTTGCTCAGTCTGGACATGACGTCACCCGTCCTGGTCG